>DAOULD010000199.1:0-33297 GCA_034420635.1 Anaerolineae bacterium
TCAGTAAATGCAAGTAAATCATGCGAATAATTTGATGAAATATAGAAAACTACAAAATAATCGAAAACATTGTAGGGGCGACTCTGTGAGTCGCCCGCTTGCGCCATCCACTAACTTGGTTCTACTTCTGAATCTGCGTAACAAAAGGGATAGTGACTTGTCACTGAAGACCATTTGTAGAAAAAAGCGCGCAATTTTCATTTTTAATGGCTTTTCTCTGTGCCCTCTGTGCGCTCTGTGGTTATATTTTGGTTTGAATTTGTGATATATTGATGGACTATGATTTTGAAGCGATTGCCCTGCCATATCCCGGAGTGAACGAGGCGAATTGCCGATCTCAATGCGCCAGGGAAAGTGAAACATTGAGGGTAGTGCCGAAGCCCGTTTCGCTGCTAATGGCGACCGTTCCGCCGCTCAATTCGATGAAGGTCCTGGCTAGGTACAAGCCCAAACCAAGCCCTTGATTATGCTCGCTTGCCTGCCAATAGGGGAGGAATGGGTCTTCGACATCAGAGCAGGCGAATCCTCCGCCCGCGTCAAATATGGTGATTTGCAGGCGATTGCCACGGCGCTGTCCATCGAAACTGACGCATGCGGGATCGCCATGGGAACAGATATTGGTCGCGATCTCGCTAAAAGCATAACTTAGCCAGGTCTCGTCGCCGGCTATCATTGCCGAAACGCCAGAGGCTTGCAGCGCGGGCTTGCCGAGAACTGAAACAAATTTCTGCATCAATAGCGCGCTGTCGACCGCGGAGACAGAAAACTTAAGGCGGTCGTGCTTGATAAGCGAAAAATGCCAGACATTGTTCATCATACGCTCGATAGAAGCAATCGTCGCCATGACATAGGCGATGATCTGGTATTGCTCGTCGGTCAAATCGCCATCAAAGCCAGCGTCGAGGTTGTTGAGGTTGGTTTTGATCGGGTGTACGAGGCTGTTAAAGCGTTCCAGCACAGCGGGCCTCGTCCCCGCGTTCTCGATTCCGATGACGGTAATCACATCCATGACCAAGGTGTGCAGTCCCCATGAGTAGGCATGGATACGCTTGTAGCATTCTCGTTGATCGCCCGAAGTTGCGCCACTGGCGCCGGAAAGCATGGATTCCATGCAAGATATCACATCGCTAACCGGTTCCAGGAGTTTGCTGTAGGAGATGCTTGCCACTGCTCAAGGCCGGATATCTTCTTGGGCGTCACATTGATAATGACATAATATCTGGGAGCGTGCCAACCAGGGCTTGGAAAGGGCAGGCAATCGCTTCAAATTTTTTTCACCACATAGACGCGAAGAACACAAAGTTTAAGTTTATTACAAGGCAAAACTACTCTGAATCTGCGTAACAAAGGGGATAGTGACTTGGCTAAAGACCATTTGTAGAAAAAAGCGCGCAATTTTCATTTTGAATGACTATTCTCTGTGCGCTCTGTGCCTCTGTGGTTATATTTTGGTTTGAATTGCTGATATATTGATGGACTATGATTTTGAAGCGATTGCCCTGTTGGAAAGAGGTCTTATATCTAATAGTGCCGAGATTGCAAGTGGAGGGGCTGGCGCGCGGCCAGCCCGCAACTATGCCAGTATTCTAGCGAGCGCCTCTGTTGTGAATGGGTCGTCCAAGAGATTGTTCCGCAACTCCGTATTGTACCTAGCGAGCAATTTCCTGTAGATCGAGAGCCTGGGCGCATGGGAGTTGAAAGCGCCTGCCGTGGTAATGCCCTCGAACTTGCCATATTTCTCGACCAGAAAGCGAGCGTACTGCATGTGAGCGGTTTCGTAGTTGCCATCGAAACCCACGTTTTCTACGACGTACAGGTTTGGCGATTCGGGCAGGTCGTCTAGTTCAGCCAGCCGTTTCTGCAGGATCCAACACATTTGGAGAATACTGCTCACCAATTCGCACTCGGATTCAGGCAGAGGGTCGTAGATCAAAGCGTCGACGTAGGTGAAATATTCAAGTTCGTACCCTTTCTCCAGCGCTTCTCGGTGCAATTGCAGATCTTCTTTCGATCCTGGCTCGAGGTGCTCAAGTATTCTGCTTTGGTTGATCAGAATCAGGCGCTCGACCCTGGAAAGCTTTTCATTTTTCCCCATGAGGTATCCTTTCTCGCAACGTGAGACTCAGCGTGCCGTAGCCGAAATTTTCTTCTCTTCGGAAACAGCCGGCATTTCACCGGCTGTTTCCATTTATGCGCGTGGTCTGCGGCGCTCTCCAAGTACTAACGAGCGGCATTCTGCAGAGGAAACGCGCCTGGACTTGAATTGCCATTGGCGGCGGAAGTCGCTACTTGAGTTCCACGACAGCGCCAGCTTCCTCCAGCTTGGATTTGCCCTCTTCAGCGGTATCTTTGCTGACTTCTTCAAGGACGGTCGCGGGGGCGGATTCCACCAATTCCTTGGCCTCTTTGAGTCCAAGGGGCGTGATGCCGCGAATCGCCTTGATGACGTTGATCTTCTTGGGCCCAATTTCCTTGAGGACCACATCGAATTCGGTCTTTTCTTCTTCGGGCTCGGCATCCGCGACCGCCCCGCCGGCGCCCGGCGCCATCATCATCATGCCGCCGCCGACTGCCGCTTCGACGCCCCAGGCTTCTTCCAAGCGCTTCTTGAGATCTGCGGCTTCCAGGATCGTCAGCCCGCTAAGTTCTTCCACGATTTTGTCGAGATCTGCCATTGTTCATCCCTTTCATTTGCATGCCCGCACGGACACTTCATTTGATGCTAGATAAAGATTGAATCGTCACCCGGAGCTATCATCCCCGGCGATTCATGAACCGCCTTCTTCCTGCTTGTCTACGTAAGCCTGAAGAACGTTGACGACCCCTCCCGTCGCTTGATGCAATACGTTGACAATGCCTTGCGCCGGGGACATCATCAAACCCGCGATTTGCGCGCGCAGTTCATCAAGCGTTGGCAGCTTGGATACCGCCTCTACCTGCTGGGCGTCGAGAAGGTTGCCGCTCATGATCCCGCCGGTCACGCGCATATTTTCGTCGAATTCCGCGTCTTCAATGTGCTTGAAGACAGCCTTGGCGACCCCGGGCATATTGTCGCGCCCAAAGATGATCGCGACTGGACCCTGCAATAGATCCTCCGGAACAACCCAGTTGGCTTGCTCCAGCGCGTTGCGCATCAATCTGTTCTTGGCGACGATGTACTGTCCGTTGTGCTCGCGCACGGTGGCCCGCATTCCCTCGATTTGGGGAACGCTTAGCCCCTGCGTTTGCACGATGACCAGTCCATCGCAATCGTTGAGGATTTCAACATACTGCGCGACAAGCTCTTCCTTGCGTGCTCTTGAAACTGGCAAGCGTCGCTCCTTTCTATATCAATTGGCTCTACGTGATACATAGCGACCCAACTGACCCGACCGAACAAAAAAAGCGACCCGCAGTTGGAGGTCGCAAAATGTCAATCGAAAGGACCGATTACAGTCTTTTGCGTTCCCCTCGGCAGGAAATTAAGGGCATCTGCCCACCGGCTGTCTACGGCAAACGTCGCTATATTATTGTAAAGCAATTTAGCATTATATGGATAGTAAATCGCTGGTCAAGACCAAAAGCGAGCGTTTCCAAAGCAATCGCGCCAAAATAGACATTCACTGCGACTAGCTATACGTGAGCTCAAACTTAACCACCGAGGACACCGAGACCACCGAGAAAATCTATTGATCGTAGCCTAAGTCATATTTGGGACAGTTTTTCAACCAAGATCGAAAGTTTAGCGGGTGGCTTTGCCAATTCAGGCGGCAGATTTAGAGGAAACCTCGTCAAAAGCCCCTACACTCTATGCCCTCGGTGTCCTCGGTGGTTAAGAAAATATGCTGCGATTGCCCTGCGAGCGTTTGACGGATTACATTCGCTGCGCTACAAATTGATCGGAAACCTGATAACTAAGGGACAACAGTATGGAACTGGACCGAGACGCCTTGCAAAAGCAAGTGCAGGAACTGTATGCCAAAGAACATGAGGAATTGGGCGAGTCTGGCGCCGTCGAGCATTTGGAACGGGGCAGACAGTGGCAACTGTCTGATACGCTCGGCGCAGGAGGCGTCTTGGTATTCCCACACGCGAGCGTGCGCGACTGCGGATATCAGATCGCGGCCTGTGTACATGCTGCCCTGGACTGCGGCGCGGAAAAGGTGGTAGTCCTAAGCGTGTTGCACGCCTTCAACCAAGCGATGGAAGACGCGCGCGTCGCGGTGGCGGAGGGCGCAGATCCAGCGCATTCAGAATACTGGGGCATACAGGGACCCGGCATAGCAGGGCGGCTCGAATGGACCGGTGATCACGCTCTGATCAGCTGGCGACATTTTTGGCGGGCCGAGCTCGAACGCCGGGGCATATCCGAGAAAAAAGCGCCGCGAGTCTATGAACGGTATCCTTACCTTGCTGGCGGACGTCCACAAGATTTGCCCGGTATCGACGAATTGGCGCGACTCATGGAAGATGCGGTGGTCCTGTCCACGGCCGACCCCTTCCACCATGGAATCGGCTACGGTGACGACCCGGACAGCGCATACGATCACGACGCGGCGGGTTTGGCTTACGCCAAATCGGTGATCGAATCGGGCATACGCATCCTGGAAGCCGGCGACTACCGTTCATATAACCAACATTGCGTGGAAGCCAAAAGCGACGCGCGCGATACTGGCCAGGTTTATCGTTATTTGCGCGGACCGATGCGGGGAGAGGTTTTGGATATCAGCTTCACCGACTCCACAGAGTTGTATGACGCGCCTAAACCAACCTGGGTCGCGGGCGCCTTAATTGAGTGGAAGCTCACTACTTGATAAGCACATGCGGGGCGCCGGTCAATCATCTGTGGCATCCGTCTTTTCGTCCGTTACCTTGGCTTCCAGTTCTTTCAGGGCGTTTTGCAGTTTCTGTTGACGCAAACTCTGCGTGAGGTCCCCGCGCGTGCGCTCCAGCACGCCGCGGACAACGTCGGTTTGACGACGCAAGCCGTGAGTGAGGGCATCGGGAAAATCGAAGGTCACCAGTTGATCGTAAATGTCGTCCATCGCGCTCAGCAAAGCCTCGGCTTGGGCGCTGTGCGCATCTTCGCGGCGCATGATGTCCAGGATGAAGCGGCGCAGCTCGGTGGCAGCCTCTCCGAGACCTTTGAGATAAGTTGAGCCCTCGATCTCCAATTCGGCGACCGTGGGCAAATCGTGACCGCGGATGATGGCGCTGGTGATGAATGCTTCGGCGACTTCTTTCAGCGCATCTTGCGTGTATCCGGTGTGGTAGAGACCGGGGAACTCCCCGACGACGGCTTTCAATTCCAGGGCGCCAGCCCGTACCTCGTCCAGTTTCTTGTCGACAAGCGGCCAGTCTTGTCGATGGATGGCGCGAATCGACTGGGAACAGTGGCGGATCAACTGGCGCG
Organism: Anaerolineae bacterium; assembly: GCA_034420635.1. Lineage (GTDB taxonomy): Bacteria > Chloroflexota > Anaerolineae > Aggregatilineales > Phototrophicaceae > UBA6055. The sequence continues at coordinate 5,393 of DAOULD010000199.1, forward strand.
AGAGGACAATGGCTTGATCACGAGCGGCATTGCGTCTTTCCATGTCTTCGCGAATGAATTCACAGACCTGGCTCAGGTTATTCATCGTCATCGTCTTCCTGTTCCGGTTTTACCGCTCCAAATAGCTGGTCGGCAAGCGACTGCCGCTGTGGCGCGACAATCTCGCCGTGTTTTCTTTCGTATTTCTGCAAGTTTTCCTGTAGCGCCTGAAGCAGCAGTTTGGCATGGGTCGGGGTCATCACGATGCGCTTTTGCACGCGAGCGCGAATGTCGTTGGGCATTACCTGGATGAAATCGAAGATGACTTCGTTGACCGTATGGGTAATCATGACCGTGTTGGCATAGGTCGCGCTGGCGTCTTTGGGCAATTCCAAGCGCAACTGTTTCTTCTTGTTGCTGGTTTCCGACATGGCATCCTCGTCAACTGGTAGACAGCAATATTATAACGTATTTCATGACGCCTTCCGCAGCGCAGTGAATCGGACTCCCACCGCATACGGAAATGGGCTATGCTCTCTGCCGTAAGCAGATGACGAAAGAAAGAAGCAATGCCGACATATCTGTACAAGATACAACCGGTGCGCCCGGCGATGCTTTCCGAAGGTCCCAGCGAAGAAGAAACGCAGATTACCAACGAGCATTTCGAGTACCTGAAGGGTCAGATGGAAGAGGGCACGCTGATTTTGGCGGGACGCACGCTCAACAGCGACTATTCTTCATTTGGCATCGCGATTTTCAATGCGCGCGATGACGCGCACATGCAAGAGCTAACGGAAGCGGATCCAGGCGTCGCGAAACGGCTCTTCCGCGCCGAATGGTATCCCTATCGCATCGCCTTGCACGCGCCCGGAAACGCGAGGGACGGATGAACGCGGCTGTCGAAGCGCCTAGACATATTGTGGCTGCCAGCGCGTTGGTAAGAAACGATAAAGGACAGATTCTGCTCGTGCGCACGCGCAGACGCGGCTGGGAGATCCCCGGCGGCCAGATCGAAATAGGCGAGTCATTGATTGACGGGCTTAAGCGAGAAGTGCTCGAAGAAAGCGGCGTCGAAGTCGAGATCGGCCGGCTTGCGGCGCTGCGCAGCAATCTGACCAGCTCGATTGTCATCTTTTGCTTCGAGGCGCGCTACCTTGCCGGCCAATTGCGGCCGAGTGACGAAACGCCAGAGGTAGAGTGGGTATCTCCCGAGCGAGCGCTAGAGATGATCTCGCATCCCGCAATCTTGCAGAGCGTTATGGACGTGATGGCGGGCGCGACGGATGTAATCTACCGCGCCTATCGGGCGGATCCCTATCAACTTGTCGAGAGCCGCGCGCCTCACTGAATCGGATCGCGCGTTGGACTGCCCGGCTGACGGGGATACTGTCGGGGCGTTTTCTTTATCTTGTCAATGACAATCAAATAGCGCGGATTGTCCAGCGTGGGCAGCAGAACCTCCTCAATGGTGAAAAGCTCCCCGCCAAGTACCTCGATCGCTTTGGCGGCGCTGTTGGCATCGTCGTAGGCTGTCATGCCTTGCATAGCGATTACCTGGCCTTCTGGCTTCGCCAGCGGCAGCAGATACTCCATGAGGACCGGGAGCCGCGCGACAGCGCGCGCCACTGCGATGTCGTAGGACGCGCGATGACCTTTGTCTCTGCCGGCATCTTCGGCGCGGGCATGCAACGTTCGGACGTTTTTAAGCTGCAATTCCCTGCCGACAGAATCAATGAATCTCAGTTTCTTCGCAGTGGAATCGAGCAGGGTGACTTCAAGGGCGGGAAAGGCGATCGCCAGCGCCAAGCCAGGGAAACCGGCGCCTGTGCCCACGTCGATCAAGCGCAACCCGTCAAACTGGGATACGACAGTCGTCAAAGTCAAAGAGTCGAGAAAATGCTTGATGACAATATCCTTGGGCGCTGTGATGGACGTCAGATTCATGCGCTGGTTCCAGTCCAGCAGCATGTCGCCAAGCCCTTCAAATTGCGCGATCTGGCGATCTGACAACTCAAGATTGAGGTATGTACTTGCGTATTCGGCTAGTGTTGACACTTTACGACTGCCCTGCGGCAGCTCTCGTTGAAACCGAAACCAGTTGGCGTTGCTGGACGGCTAGTCGTTGTAGGCGCTCAAGGGCAAGGTGGGATTCTCGTGGATCACCGGGATATCCCATGGATTTCGCTCAATTACGAAGAGGCAGCCACTATCTAGCAGTTCATTCGCGGTGCCCGGTCCAAATTCTTCGTAACCGTCGCTAATGGGGTTCGCCCATCTAAGGTTAAAATCAATGCCATAGCGCCCGGGTTCCCATTTGCCGCCCAGGTTGACGGTATAAAAGACCCACCAATTGAGACTGCCCGGGATCTGCTTGATCTCGCTCACTTGAATATCCGGAATGTCTAGACCGCGCAGTCTCACCGTGTAGAGCGCGTTGTTCAGGTGATCCTGGACCTGGGCTTCTGTCTTGGCGAACCAGGACCAAAACAGCCTTATCTCGTCGGTATCGTACAAGACGCCGGGGTCTGCGCCAGCCACATCGGCGCATTCCGCGAAAATCAATCCGGGGTCGGCGGTACGACCTGGGATCTCATTTTCGCTGGGTCGCGCGCCTATCTGCACGAGCGGTTCCGGCTCTTTGTAGTAGATTGGGTTGAGCAGACCGCCGTCCGGCGTGAAGACGCCCGAGGATCCAATAATATCGCCCGTGCCCAGCGTCTGCTCTTCTTCGAGAGTGCTGCCCGGTTCTTCGCATTCGCCTAGATAGTCGTCGGAAGCTTCCTGGAAAATGGTGTCATCTGGATCGTTTTCGCGGCCGATACGGAATACGACACTGATCGGCGTATCGAGGGCGCGTGTCGATCTGCCCAGCCAGTTTACGACCTGGCTGGTGGCGTATTCGTCGTTGACGGCGACGCGTCGTAAAGCCGTTATCGCGGTTCCGTTGCCGCCAAGGAGGTCAAAAGCCTGGTAATAAACATCATATCCAGCTTGCATTTTGCCATGAAGGTCAACCACCATGCGGTCTTCACAAGCGCTGTAAAACCAATTTATCGTTGACGAATAGTTGCTTTCATCCTGCGCTTGCGATGTCAAAAGCAAGGCGAACAACAGCAAAACGCTCGTGACAATGCTGTATCTACGCATGAGATGTTTTCCCTGTCTGAATCCTACAGAACAGTCAGTTCCCACTATTCTACAGCAAAATCAGGATTTCCTCAGCCCTATTTTGCGCTGGCAACCGCTAGCGCTGGCCATGGCTGTATCCATCTGCGCTGATTTGACAATCGGGAGCAAGCTGGCGGGGCTGGCTTGGGCCAGCGTAGCGATACGCGATTTTCACGGAGGCGTTCCTGGCATACAATAAACATATAGAGCTTGCTTTCACGACTTGAGGATGAGTTGAATGGAACAACATCGAATTTGCGTGCTGCAGGGTGACGAAACCGGCCAGGAACTGTTAGACGAAGCGATGAGGGTTCTGGCTCCGGATGTCATCGGCATGTCTAATCTTGCCTTCGAAACCTTCGACCTGTCGCTGGAAAATCGGCGGCGGACCAATAACGACGTCGTTCGCGAGGCGGCGGCGCGGATATTGGAGACTGGATTAGGCATTAAAGCGGCGACCATTACGCCCGGCGACCCCGACGATGTCGGCAGCCCAAACGCGCTGCTGCGCGATCTGATCCACGGCAGCGTAATCTTGCGAACGGGCCGGCGCATACCGTCTGTGCGGCCCTTGGCGGGCGTCCACGCGCCGATCGCCGTGGCGCGCATGGCTGTGGAAGGCGCCTATGCTGCCGAGGAATGGCGCGAAGGCGAGGGCCTTGACGAGATAGCTTACAATAAGCGCTACATCACGCGCCGCACCTGCCGGGCGGTGGCGGAGTTCACCTTTAAGTATGCCCAGCGTATTGGCGCCACCGTATTCGGCGGTCCCAAATATACCGTTAGCCCGATTTACGAGGGACTCTTCAAAGAAGAGTTGGATCGAGCCGCGCAAATCTACAGGGGCGTACGGTATCATCCACAACTGATTGACGCTACCTATGCGTTGCTGCTGGAAACGAGTGGCGAGGCTCTGGTTATCCCGGCTTTGAATCGCGACGGCGATAACTTGAGTGACCTGATAATGAAGATGTTTGGCACGATTGCCGGCGCCGAATCCATCGTATTCGCATTTGACGATGGCTTCAACGTCAAGACAGTCGTCACCGAAGCGCCGCATGGCACTGCGCCAAGCCTGCAGGGCAAAAACATCGCCAACCCGATGGCTATGATCTTGGCATGTGGCGCCCTGCTGCGCTATATCGACGGCAAGAAAGCCGCCGATGCCAGCCGCGCCATCTATGAAAGCACCCTTGAATCGGTCTACAACGGGATCAAGACCACGGACTTGGGCGGGCGCGCCAGCACGTCGGAATTTGTTGACGAGGTAATCCGCGAGATTCGCGGCAAGTTGGATGTTTGGGATGCCTTGGGCAATGAACGCGCGATCTAGGAGGGACGGGCGGCGTGGATGAAAATCTCGATCGAGATGTAGCTGAACTTTGGTCGCTGCTCTTCGATATCGTCAGTGATGGCGAGAAGCGCCTTGCCAGCCACTTTGACGCGCAGCAACTCACGCCGCCGCAGTTCTACGTGCTAAAGACGCTGTCGGAAAATCAAGGCGAGTGCCGCATCGGCGATATCGCCCGCGATCATCATTTGACCAACGCGACTATGACCGGCCTGGTTCAGAGGCTGGAAGCCATGGATCCGCCCTTGGTCCGCCGCCGCCGCAGCGCGACCGACGGGCGTTCGGTGGATGTTATTCTCACGGACGAGGGCTCGCGCCGGTTTGTTGGGGTGCAGCGCGGCTTAATGGATCAATTGCGCGCCGTTTTCGGTTTGCTGCCGGATAAAGAGCGGCGGGACGTCATCGCCAAAGTGCGTCTTTATTTCGCGATATTTTCTCAGCAATTTCCGACGTAAGTGGCTTCTTCAGGCGCGCAAATCAATCGTTCACATACCTGTCGAACCAGTCGATCATTTCGGTCAGACGACTGATCCGGTGCTTTGGCTCGCCACTGCGAGAAAGCTCGTGCCCGTCGCGAGGGTAGCGCAACATTTTGACCGGCGTGTCCGTCGCCCGCCTGACCCAGGCGAAGAGCTGCTCACCTTGTTCTATCGGCACGCGAAAGTCGTTTTCCGAGTGAATGAGCAAAAGGGGCGTCTTTATGTTGGCAGCGTACTTCAGCGGAGAATTGTCCCAGAAGGCTTCATGATTCTCCCAGGGTTCGGCGTCAAATTCATTTGACATGAGCGTGGGCACGTCCGATGTGCCGTAGAAGCTGGTGATGTTGTAGACGCCGCGCTGGGCGACCGCCGCCTTGAAGCGGTCGCTGTGTGTGATGATCCAAGCCGTCATGTAACCGCCGTAGGATCCGCCGGTGATGGCCATTTTCTTGGCATCGGCGATGCCGAGTTCGAGAAAAGCGTCCACGCCAGCCATGATGTCGTCCATCGCGACGGGTCCCCAGGCGGCATGCAACTTGCGCATGAAGTCTTCGCCGTAGCCGCCGCTGCCATGTGGATTGCAGTAGAAAACGGCGTATCCGCGCGCGGCGTGGAATTGCCATTCGTGCCACATCGTTTTGGTAGCGTATCCCCAGGTGGCATGTGGACCGCCGTGAATGTTTAGCGCCAGCGGATAGCTTTGCCCGGGCTGATAGTCGACCGGAAGCAAGTACCAACCTTGTACTTCGCCATGGGGCGATTGAAAGCGAAGTTCGCGCGCGTCTTGAACGATGACCTCGCTCAGCCAGTCCTGGTTGAATCGCGTCGCTTCGACGAAGTCCCCATCCTGCAGAATGTAGAGTTCCTGGGGGTTCTGTGGCGTGGAAACTGTCATGGACATCAAAGCGCCTGCGCCGATGTCGAATTGCTCAATGTCGTAAAAGCCGTCGTGCAGCGAGCGCGAAGTATCGCTGGCAGGGTCATAGATCCAGGGCAAGGTCCTGCCTTCGCTTTCCACTGTGAAAGCCAACTGGTTTTCTTGCGACCAAGCCCATTCGACCGCCTCGCGATCAATTGCTTCGTTGACGATTCGAATGTCGGAGCCGTCGGCAGCCGTAACGAGCAGGCGCATGGGAATATCAGTGATGCCAATCGGAAGGCGTCCATAAGCCAGCCACTTGCCGTCCGGCGAGGGCAGAGGCGCGTACGTACTATGAGCGCCGTCGGTCATTGGGGTCGCTTGACCAGAAGCCGCGTCGATGCGATACAAGTTCTCCGACCGCCACGGTTCGTCGCCTTCAGGGTCGGTTGTTCGTGATGTAAAAATCGACGCGCCATCGGCGGACCAGCGCGGCTGAGAGTGATCGGCGCCGATATCCGTGAGGCGGCGGGCTTTGCTCTCGCTGACTTCTTCAACATCAATCACGTAAATCTGATCGTAACGCTCGTCCACGAAGGCGGTCCCGCGCCGATAGGGAATGCGCCACATCTCGCGCGGGTCCCAGCGCATTTGCTCGTCTTCGTCCTGTCGTTCTTTTTGATGTCTCTTTTCCAGCTTGTCCATTGGCGGCAAGGTATCGCTGCCTTCCGCCGCCGCGCTGTTTCGCTCGTCTTCGCTTTCCGGCGCCAGGAATGCGATCTGCGTCCCGTCCGGTGACCAAGCCGGGCTATGCGCCCCGTTTTTCATATTGGTTAGGGCGCGCGCCTCGCCACCAACGTCGTTGGTTGGCAGCAAATAAACCTGCGCTTTGTCGCCCCGCGTCGATACAAATGCGAGATGCTTGCCATTCGGCGACCAAGATGGCCCGCTGTCTTTGTCACCGCGAGTCAGTTGAAATGCTTCGCCGCCACCCAGCGGAAAGAGCCAGATATTGCGCTTGTAGCCGCGTTCCAGCGGATCGGGCGTCACTTTGACAAAGGCGACGAAGCGCCCGTCAGGACTGATCTGCGGGTCTTGTACATAGTGAATCCTGTTGAGATCTTCTGCAGTGATAGGGCGTTTGCTTGCTGCCATACCGGCATCCTCGCTTGTTTCATGAAAAAGAATAGAGCTAGATCCTTATAGCGGGCAGCCCCGTTTGCAAGAGCTCGTCGAAACCGTCCTGCTGTACCAGGGCGGTGATAGATTGCGGCGCTGGCGGTTGCTCCAATGCTGGGCTCAAGTCAAGTTGCCACCAGCCCGTATCGCGCCAGGCGCCGGCTTTGAAACCGACATTTCTGAAGACGCCGATTTCTTGAAAGCCGAGCGACTCGTGCGCCCGGATACTGGCGGTATTTGGCAGAGCAATGACGCCGATGGCGGTACGGTAGCCCTGTTCGCGCAGAATCGCCAATAGCGAAGAATACAATGCGCGAGAGACCCCGCGGCGCTGGTAGCCCTCGCGAACATAAACTGTGGTCTCCGTCGTCCACTGGTAGGCCTCTCGGCTGCGAAAAGCGCCAGCATAAGCATAACCGGCGATGCGCGCGTCAATTTCGCAGACGAGCCAGGGATACTGACGGGATGTCTTCGCGATTCGCTCAGCAATTTCGCTGGCGTCTGGAACATCATGCTCGAACGAAATATGTGTGAGGCGAACGATGGGACTGTAAATCTCAATAATCTGCGGCGCGTCTTTTTGGGAAGCGAGGCGAATCTTGACGCTCATGGGGGGCTCAGGCTTCTCTTTCCACGATGCCGTTTTCTTCTTCTTCCGGGCGCCAAACCCTCGTAGCGATATCGATAAAGAGCCTGCCATCCAGGTGATCAATCTCGTGCTGGAAGACGCGCGCCAACCAGTCGTTGGCTTGCAGACACATGGGGTTGCCGTTTCGGTCTTGCCCGGTCACTTCGATGCTTTGATGGCGCTCAACATCGCCAAGCAGACCCGGCAAGGACAGACAGCCCTCTACCCCGGAAACCGTATCGTGACTGCGCCTGCTGATTTTTGGATTTGCCACGACATACAGTTTGCCCGCATCGTCTCCGTATGTTTCCTGGCTGTCCTCGTCATCAGGCAGCCGGACCAGGATTAAGCGCAAGCTTTGAGCGACCTGTGGACCCGCCAAACCGACGCCTTCCGCCTCAATCATGGTCTCGTACATGTCGTTGATCAGGTCTTGAAGCGGGGCGCCAAAATCGTTTATGCGGGCTGCTTGCCTGCGCAGAGCGGGGTTATCGGGTTGGATGACTTCCAGCAAACTCATGGCCGCGCTCTCGTGTAAGTTTCAGACAAGGCGCATATTGTAGCGCAAAAATCCGCTGCGGACTATAGCTTGATCGCTGCCGGACAGGGCAATTGCTTCAAATTATTTTTTCGCCACAAAGGCACAAAAGTAGAACCAAGAAAGTAATGAACGTTTTGAGCACAGCTAAGGGAACAAGTTTCGGGCGACATGGTATGACGGGCGTCATTTTTTTACGACTAACTCGGTTCTACTAAGGACACAGAGTTTAGGGAGTTTGACGATTATTCCTCTAAATCCGCCGTCTGAATATGGCAAAGTTGCTAGCGAAACTTCATCCATCGCTCAAGAGCGCGCCGAAATAAGACAAGAAAGTTCATTTCCTTGCTTTTCTCGGTGTTCTCGGTGCCCTCGGTGGTTAATATTCAGTCCAATTTCGCATTATGCCAGTCACTATCCGTTTGAAGCGATTGTCCCGCGCTGCCGGATTCTGTTGGCGACCTTGTTCATCGTCACTCTCGTCGACGTCGCTTCCGTCGGGAATCCGGACTGGAATTTTACACGACGTTTACAAAAACGTTACGGTCTTGTCATCGTTTTTTGGCATAATGGTGTTAGGCATTGCCCTGGCTTGCGAATGTCTAAAACTGCCTTAAGTTAAGGGGGCGGCAAATTCCGTTTCCTGTTGAGAGCGTGGGTATGAGTGAAACGATCTTGGTGGTCGACGACGAGCAAAAGATAATCGATCTGGCGCGAATGTATCTGGAACAAGATGGCTATCAGGTAACATGCGCTACAGACGGGCTTAGCGCCCGTCGCCAGATCGTGGAAGACGCGCCAAACCTGGTCGTCCTGGATCTCATGTTGCCCGGAATGGATGGCTTGGAAGTATGTCGAAAGGTGCGCGCCGAGTCGGATGTTCCGATTATTATGCTGACAGCGCGCGGCGACGATATTGACAAGATTGTCGGATTGGAATTGGGCGCGGACGACTACCTTACCAAGCCCTTTAATCCGCGGGAGTTAGTCGCGCGTATCAAGGCGATCCTCCGGCGAACCGATCGCGCGAGCAATCACTCGGACACGCCCATGCCGATCGTGATAGGCAATTTGTGTATTGACGCGCGGCGCCGCACAGTTGAGGTGGGGGGCGTGGGGGTAGACCTGCGCATGAAAGAATTCGATTTGCTACAAACCCTCGCGGAGAATAAGGGCGTCGTTTACAGCCGCGAGCGACTTCTGGATGTTGTTTGGGGATATGACTTCGCCGGAGAGACCCGAACAGTCGATGTTCATATCGCGCACTTGCGGCACAAACTGAAGGGCATGGAGGCTAGCATCGAGACCGTATGGGGTGTGGGTTACAAGCTCGATGATCGCTAGTCGCTTGCGCCTTCTCTTTGGCTTACGTTTAAGGCTGCTAACATCCTACCTCGTTCTGTTGATGGTAGCGCTCGGCGTAATTGCCGTAGCGCTCCTGGTGTTGATCGGAAACCGACCGGCTCCCCCGGAACCGACTTATGAGCGATTGGCGGCTTTGACACAAGGTCTAAACCTGCTGGACTTTATCGCCGATTTGCCCAGAGACCCCAATCTCGATTTCATTCAAGAACAAATTCCCGAATTGCTGGATGCCTTCGCAGAGTCGCGTAATCTGCGTACGATGCAAATCTGGCTTACTCAAGACGGACCGATGGTGCTCTACGACAGCGCCAACAGATTCGAGCCCGGGCAAGCGATCCACTTGCGCGTCGACGGCTACAAGAGCGATCCGCTGGCGAAAGTCTTGAGAAGGGGCGGGGAGCAGTTTTTCGGAGCATTTGCCGACCCCGGCGGCAGCGAATGGCTCTATGGCGGGGTCATGTTTCGACAGCAGCGACGATTGCTTGGCCGCCCAGCGGGCGACAATCTTTGGATTCTGGCGGAACCCCGGCCAACCGTGCGCCTGCACGAGACACTGGCGGTCTTCAGCAATTCCCTGGCGCCGCCTCTCATTCAGGCCGGGCTTGCCGGCATTGTCTTTTCAATTATCCTGGCGGCGCTGATCAGCCGTACAATCGCCAAGCCGCTGCAGCGGCTTGCCGTAGCCGCGACCGATGTCGCTCGCGGTGATTATGCGGTTCATGTTCCAGCCAGTGGTCCCCCGGAGTTGCGATCGTTGGCGGATTCATTCAATCAGATGACGGCTGAAGTCATGGCGGCGAACAACGCCCAGCGAGACTTTCTCGGTAATGTATCACATGACTTGAAGACCCCTTTGACTTCGATTCAGGGCTATTCCCAAGCCATCATCGATGGCGCCGCGGAAGATCCGAAAGCGGCGGCGCAGATCATATTCGAAGAAGCAAGCCGCCTAAACCGCATGGTAGTGGAATTGACCGACCTGGAGCAATTGCAAGCGGGCCGTTTGTCGATGAAACTCGAGAGCATTGATATGTCTCTGCTAGCCGACGGCGTAGTACAGAGCTTGCAGGTGCTGGCGGCGAAGCAGGGCATTAAGCTGGAGTCGTCCTGCGAGGCCGCGCCGTCGATCCGCGGAGACGGCGACCGCCTGGCGCAGGTGCTAACCAACCTCGTCGGCAACGCCCTGAAGTTCACCGAGGCTGGAGGGGTCGTCCGCGTGGCGACGAGAGCGCAAGGGCATGGTGTTTCTGTAACGATTCATGATACCGGCATCGGGATCGCCGCAGAGGAGCTGCCGCGCGTATTCGAGCGCTTCTATCAAGTCGATAAAGCGCGCGGTCCGCGCCGGGGAACTGGCTTGGGCTTGGCGATTGCTCGAGAAATCGTGGAGGCGCACGGCGGCAAGATTACCGTGAGCAGTCGTGGGCGGAATCGGGGTACGGTCTTCAGAATGTGGTTGCCGGGGGTATAAGCAGTCAGTCGATTCAAGGTTTCTAGCGAACTGAAGCACCTTAGCGTTATGGTTCGCTTTCTCCATTCGGATCAAACGCCAGCGCCGGCAATGCCAGCGACACCCAGGTCTTGTCCCCCCGCTGGAAAAAGCGGTCCACGCCCGTACGCGCGACGAGTTCGGTGCCGTCTTCCAGCGCTAGCCCCAGTCTTTGATAATGCCCATAGAACTCGCGCCAAAGCACGGACGCCGCCAGTCCCTCTTGAGCGAAATTGACATGCAGCGCTTCCGGGCGGATCATCAATTGCACCGGTCCCCGCTTGGGATGGAAGAGCTTTACTGTGCCAAGCGGACTGGCGGCGGTCAGCCCCTGCGCCTCGCCCGGCAGAAAATTCGCCTCGCCGATGAAGTGGGCTACTTGACTGTTGATTGGGCGGTTGTAAATGATATGCGGCGTCGCTACCTGCAAGAGCTTGCCTTCAAAGATCACCGCGATTTCGTCAGAGAGGCTCAAGGCTTCGTTCTGGTCGTGCGTGACAAAGACTGCGCTGGTTTCTGTTTCCAGAAGTATGTTGCGCACATCGCTGCGGACCTGCGCTCGCAAGCCGGTATCAAGGTTGGAAAAAGGCTCGTCCAGCAACAGGATGTCGGGATTGGGCGCCAAAGCGCGCGCTAGCGCAACGCGCTGTTGCTGGCCCCCCGACAGCTCATGCGGCATGCGATCCGCGAATAGCGTCAAGCCAACCAGCGACAGCATGCGCTGTACCTGCATTCGGGAATCTTTGCTGTGACCCGACAATCCAAAAGCGATGTTCTGCGCCACATTCAAATGCGGGAAGAGCGCATAATCCTGAAATACCATACCGACCCGACGCTTTTCCGGCGGCGTAAAATGACTGTCGTCGGCGACAATGGCGTCGCCAATTTGAATCAGTCCGCTGCTAGGACGTTCAAAGCCCGCCAGAAGGCGCAGTGTGGTGGTTTTCCCGCCTCCGCTTGGTCCGAGAACCGTGAGGAACTCGCCAGATCGTAGTTGAAGAGAAACGTCTTCAACGGCCGGAGTGTCGCCATTATATAGCTTGGTGAGGTTCTCAGTATAAAGCGAAAGTTCCATGGCAGTTTGAGCGTCTTCGACGTTTGACGCGCCCTAGCATAGAGCAAAATTCATCTGCATAAAGAGGCAAATAGCCTCGGCAACTTAGACGCCGAAGATGAATCCCGCGGCTACCGCGAACACATAGACAAGTCCCAATAAAACTTCTTGAATGCCTAAAGCCTTTGCGCTTGGACACGAGCTTCTTCTTAATCCCACGCTTGCTCGCGCGGCAAGGCATATCAGGGCAAGCAGCGCCATAAGGGGGGCTAGCCGCAACAAATAGAGAATTACAAGTGTGAACAGGAATAGAGCATAGCCCGCGATGACTGCCCGAAACTCGTTGCGTCCATATTTGATCTGGCACAGTCTGGCGCGGATATACAATACTGCGGATACAGATCGGGCGGCCGAAATGACAGACAGAGCCAGAGAGGCTGGCCAAGTCCAGCCGCCAGCCAAAGCGATGCTTGTAGCGAAGGCCGACATGATTACTGCGCCCAAGACCTCGGGTAACCAATCGCGGCTGTTGCCCCGAAGATCGTAATGCCAAACCACGACGATAGCGGCAATGAACGCCGGCGCCAAAGGTATGAATACTGAAGTATCAAGCTGCGCTATAGTCACAAGCAAGACCGTGCCCGCCATGGCAATATAGAGAACGAGAAATGCGGCGGCAAGCACTGTCCTGTCGTATCGTTTACCTCTGTTGACATCAATCAACACGATTCTTAGCGGTTGATGAATCAGCAGAAAGCAAAAGCTGATCAATACAAAAGCAATGCCCGGCGTAGATGGCGCGACCAGCATCGCAAGCAAGACGGGCTCGAGCCAAAGGCTCCAGGAGCCGTGTTCAGCGGGCAAGGCGACGCTACGGATCGATTTGGCCGAGATGACAGGCATGCTAGTGAGCCGTATCTTCTCGCCGAAGAATAATTGCCAATGCGAAAGCGGAAACGACGATCAGCGCGAAACCCGGGAACGCGATAGACGACAAAAACGCTTCATCGTAGGCGCTCCAGATGCGTGTGGCAAAGGTACGGAAACCGATCGGCCGCAATATCAGGGTGGTGGGCAGTTCTTTCATCACGTTCAAAAACACGAGCGCGGAACCTGCTAGGATACCGCCGCGCGCCAAAGGCACGGTGATACGAATTAAGGCTTCGCGCGCGGATAGACCCAGGCTGCGGGCCGCTTCTTCATAGCGTGGATTGATCTGCTCAAAAGCGCTCTGCGTCGCGCTTATGCCAAACGGCAGATATCGGATGGCGTAACCAACAATCAGAAGCGGAAGCGTTTGATACAGGCTCAACATGTTTTGCGAGGCGAAGAATACCAGCGCCAGCGCTATGACGATGCCGGGCAGGACATTGCCGGTATACGCCAGGTTCACCAGCCAGCGATTTATTCTCGATTCTTTTCGCATGGCGAGGAGCGCCAGCGGCAACGCCGCCATCGTCACGACCAGCGCGGCTGCGGCGCTTACGGCGACGGTGTTTTGCAGGAGTAAACTGATTGGTACTTGTACAGGATTGCTTATCGTTCGTCCGATCAGCCAACTCAATAGCACCAAGAGCGGAACAGCTACGCTGACAAAGACAACACAAAAGCAGAACAATAGCGCCGGAAAGCGCCATACCCCTAAACTCACCGTTTGCAGTTCCCGCGCAGCGCCGGTACCGATGCGATAATGTCGTCCTCTATGCTGTATGTGCGAATGGATCAGCAGCAATATTAACGTCAATCCGATGAGTACTAGCGCCAGCACCGAGGCTTTGTCCATGCGGAACGACTCCGTTTGGACGAAGATGGCGCGTGTGAAAGCGTTAAAGCGCATCACGGCGACCGCGCCGAAGTCGCTAAGACAATAGAGCGCCGTCATTAACATGCCAGCCGTGAGCGCGGGGCGAAGCTGCGGCAGCGTCACCCGGCGAAAAACCTGCCAGCGATCGAGACCCAGGCTCTGCCCGGCTTCTTCCAGGCTGCGGTCGCTATGCAACAGCGCTGCGCGCGCGGGCAACAAAATGTAGGGAAAAGTGACCACCGTCAGTGTCAGAGTCGCGCCGAAGAAGCCTTTGATATTCGGCAATCGCTCGACGCTCAGCGGCTCCAGTAATTCTTGCAGCATGCCCTTTGGTCCAAAGGCTTCTGTGAAGGTCACGGCGGTCAAATAGGATGGGATGACCATCGCCAGCAAACCGAGCACCAGCCAGGCGCGCCGCCAGGGCAAATCGCTGCGGCTCGTCAACCAGGCGTAAGGTATGCCAATGACGGACGCGCAGATCGTGGTGACCAGCATCAAAGCCAGGCTGTTGCCTACAATCCGCAGATTGCGCGCCTTTAGCAAGTAGTCGATTCCCTCCTGACCTGCGCTGAGCGCGCGAATGATGACGAAGGCAATCGGAATCATAACGATCGCGACCACGAGGAGGCTGACAACCTGCGCCAATTGTCGATTGCCGAAATGCATGCGCGAAATCGCGCTGTACCGCGGCCGGTGGAGTCGAAACTGTGGAGGAACTATCTGTGAAAGTTGCATATCCTTCTTCTGTTGCGAGGCGAGAATCTATCCTCGCCTCGCAATATCCGCAGACAGTGGCTAATCCAGCGCGCCGCTGTCTTCAATCATTTCCAGTGTCCCTTGCAAATCATCCAAATCCGACAAATCGATCTCGGGTGATTCGATCTCTTCCAGTGATGGCACTTCGACAGAAGGCTCCACCGAAGCAACCAAAGGATACTCGAAGGTCTTGGTGGCGAAATACGCTTGAGCGCTGTCGCTCAGCATGTATTCGACGAATTGCAGGGCGAGCTCTGGCTGATCGCTCGATTCGAGGATTGCAATACCGGCGACGTTGATGAGTGAACCGGGATCTCCATCGGGGAAGAAATGCAACGTGGCGGTGATCTCGGGATCTTCAGCCAGGAAACGGAATAGATAATAGTGATTGACTAATCCTGCCACGATTTCGCCATCAATAACGGCTTGAACGATGGGCGTATTCTTGGGATAGGACTGCACGTTGTTGGCAATCATCGCCGCCAGCCAGTCCGCCGTTTCACTTTCGCCCAGCAAGACGCGCATGGCAGTCACATTGGACACAAACGAGGCGTTGGTCGGCGCCCAACCCACGATTCCCCGCCATTCTTCACCGGTGAGATCAAGAATGGAATCGGGCAATTCCAGACCGGCGTCATCGAGGCTTTCCGGACTGTAAACCAGGACGCGAGCGCGGCCGCTCAATCATACCCAGACGCCGTCGGGCGATACAAAGGCGGAATCTACCACGAGATTCAGCACCTCCTCTGGCAGCGCGCTCAGCATGTCCGCTGCTGCCAGCGCTCCCAATGCGCCGCCATCTTGGGCAATGAAGACGTCGGCAGGGCTATTCTCGCCCTCGGTGAGAATCTGATTCGCCACTGCGCTCGTGCCGCCATACAGGACTTCTACCTCGATGCCGCTGTCCTCGACGAACTGATCCAACAGGGGACCGATCAAACTTTCGTTTCGTCCCGAGTAAACCGTGAGAGTGTCATCCCCTTGCGCCGCCGCAGGTAGCGCCCAAGCGCCGAGAGACAGGCAGATCAAGGTGACGAGAAGGGTAAAACGTTTAACTGACATACTGCATACTCCTTGCGTATACGCTAAATCCTCGCTAGGATTTAACTAGATAGACGGTGGTCAAATTGGCTAGAGGACAAGCTCCAACTTTTCCTGCCAGTTTGACCCCTTCTTTTTACCAGAACATCCGCGGCTAATTCCACGCTTGTGGTAAATTTCACTTTTTCGAGGTCAACAACCAGAAGTTGCTTTGTCGAAGGTTACTGATTTAATCGCCGCAGGTTGGAAAGTTGCAGTCGGTTAAACTCGCGCGCCAGGCATGAAGGATTTCTCATATTCAGCCTGTCTTCAGGCGGGTGAAAGCCCCTTGACCTATACTGGACAATAGCGGACTTTGCCAATAGAGTTGAGGCATTTCGACCTTGATTCACGCGTTACGGAGCTGAAAACATGTCCAACTGGTGGGGGGCTCGCAAGAATGTCTCGTCGCGCCTGATTTGGGAAGTAGAGGCGATGAAGGCTACCTTTGGCGATACCTTCAAACTGGTGGTACCGCCCTTTGGCGGCTTGCTCTATTGGCAGGGCTCGGTCGAGATCAACATGAGCATCCTGGATACGCCTTTTCACAGCCTTAAAATCGTCTATCCCAAAGAATATCCCAACCGCCCGGCGGAGGCTTACTGCATCAAACCGCGCATCTATAGCGAAAAACATCAGTACGAAGACGGTCAGCTTTGTCTATTCAACCCGAAAGACGGAGAACAATACGGTTGGAATCCCTCGAAATCGACCGCAGTGACCGTGGGCGGATGGGCGATCCAGTGGCTTTACGCCTATTACACTTGGCGTTCTACCGGGAAATGGCCCGGTATCGAAGAACGCATCAAGGCCAGTACGCCCTTGCCCCGCCGGCGGAGAAGATAAAGATGCAAAGCAAGGATGAGCCGGATATTCTCAAGCTCATGCAACTGGAAATAGAATTCTTGCGTAAGCGCTTGCGAGGGATGGCGATGATATCTCGCGGGATCGTACCTAATTTGGTCTTATCAGAACGAGCGGTAAAGAAGATGCTTTCCGCCGCGAGCCAGTACTTGGCTGACGAAACTGGAGAAGCCATGTTGGGCTTTATCGTGGAAAACGATACACCTGAAGGGCTGCCTACCATTTATGTGCTGGACACCATTTCGCCCGACGAAACAGCCATACGCCGATCGCATACCTTTCAGCAAGGGGATGCCTTGCAAGACGAGATAATCTGGTGGCTGCAAGAGAACTGGCATTTCCATCGCGAACGATATCGCGGTTCTGAAGTTCTGCCCGATCGCTTTGATGTGCCCCTGCGCTACCTCGGTGATTGGCACAAGCAGCCAGGTTCGATGATACAACCTAGTCATGGCGATCTGATGACGGCTTTGTCTTGGCTCGACGACGATGATCTGGGCATGGATTATCTCTTGGTCCCAATTGTGACAGTGGGCTACGCGCAGATCATTGGCGAATCAGATCTGGCTGTCAATTACATTACGGTGCCGATGGACAATGGCACCGACATGCGCGTCGATTGGTGGTATATCCATCGTGATGTACGCGTATTCCAGCCAGTGCACCCCCAGATCGTAGAAGAAAACGTTTTGCCGCAAATGATGAAGTATGCTTGGCATGTCGTGCTTCCCGATCGTTTGACAAGCGAGACATTGGCCATGGCGGACGACGGCTTGCTGGTGCGCGCGCTGTTTTACGAATGCGACGGCGAGGTTCCTCTTGAATTCTGCTTCTTTGCTATCCGCCAAGGCGCGAGATCATTCCTGCTCTTCGTCACCCAGCACGACTATCCTCATGCCAGGCCCAGGGCTTATAGCGCGCCTTTTACCAGTGATCTCGATTTGATGGATCCGGTCGCGACCTTTCAGAAGCTCTGGGCAGTCGCCGAGCCTATCGAAGATCCCCCGGATTGGGAATGGAGCAGCGACAAATACTTGATCGACTACGTGAAGGCAATCGAGGTCGCGATGGGACTTCGCCAACCGGCCAAACTGGATATCCCGGTGTTGCTGGACGAGATTGATCCGGATGCCGACACTTCCCAGCGCGTGCTGGACGCTCATCGACTTGAACGGTCCCATGATGACGAGACGGATGGCGATGACCCTGGGCAAGTTTAGCGCGGGACGACTGAGTAGCCTGCGTACTTGATAGAGATACCGGCCGAAGGATCTTAGCTTCGTGAGCGGCAATTTGAGTGAAGAAAGTATCGCGACGATATGAGCAACTTGTGGACGCGTGTTGAGCGACTCATCGGCAGTGAAAACCTGAGTAGACTTGCTGAAAAGAAAGTCGGTGTCATTGGTGTGGGTTCCGGCGGCGGCTTTGTGGCTTTGAGCCTGGCGATGAGCGGCGTAGGCAATTTCGTGCTGGTGGATAATGACGTGATCGAGCCCGGCAATGTAACGCGACACGTGGCGGATCTGCGCCAGGTGGGACAAAACAAGGCAGCGGCCGTCGCCGATCTGATACGCAACCGAAACCGCGACGCCGTTGTTGACGTGCGTGAGGGCTCAATCCAGGACTATTGGGAGATCCTTGACGATATCGACATTCTCGTGGTCGGCGTCGACAACGAGCAGGTCAAATACGCCATCAACGAGAAGTGTCTTGAAAAGCGTCTCAGCGCGTCTTATGCCGGCGTCTATGAACGGGGAGAAGGCGGAGATCACGTCATCATCAAGCCATTTGACGGACCCTGTTACGCCTGCTGGTCGGAAGCGACGCGCGAGGGCGTGAAAATCACGATGGATTCTGTTGGCGACCTGGACTACGGCATGATCGGCGAGGCCGGTACCCTGGAGGCGGAACCGGGACTTTGGGTCAATGTCACGAAGGTCGCGGGTATACAGACGGATATGATTCTCAACGAACTGCTGCGCGGCAGCGCGGTTTACGAGGAAATGCCCGCCAACACGATCATCGTTACCAACACGTCGCTCGATGTCATTGAAGGACAAGAGAACGATCCGCATTCCAGCATTTGGGTGGACATTCAGCGTGACCCGGACTGTCTGGTCTGCGGCGAAAGACTGAAACAGGGCGTCAGCATGTTGGTTCAGGAAGACGCCGCCGGCATCTCGCTCGACGATCTTGCCGCTTCCGACCTGATGACTGACATCGTCTTCGAAGAGGATGAAGTAGAAGACTAGGCTCTGCCCGCTTTTCGTCGCCATTCCATAAGAATGTCAGCAAGCGCCTGCCGATGCGCAAGGCGCTCTTTTATGTCAAATGACGATTGATACAAGAGTTGATCTTCCTCGCCGGGCGGGTGACCATCATCTTCATAATAGAGGTGGAATCCGTTTTCGATGGCGACGCGGTAGACACCGGCATCAAAGATAGGCGCCCGATAGCTTAGTTTTCGTATGCCAACACTGAGCAGAAGTTCCTCGTCGGCATAGTGCGCCCAGACGCCAAACAGTTCGAGTTTTTGATACCCATGGTAACCCTTCTGGCGATACCAGACGACAAGGCTCGACCACGCTTTGCCATGCAGCGCCTTGGGACCATGGCATAAGATATTCGGGTATGTGTCCTGCGTCAGTCTGGCGAAGCTGTCGTAGGCGTTGACCATATCGAGCACGCGGCCATGCGGCGTAACTTTTTGTTCCATGCGCGTCTTCTCGCCGAAGGGCTTGCGACCGGCGATCTTCCGCATGATCTCGTCGTAGCGCCGCTGGTTTTCACCGCTTGACATATTACCTGCGATTCCCGGGAACTGAGGTTTAGCCGACTGAGAGAAAGTCTTCGACGATAGCGCGAAACTGCTCGGGACGTTCCATATTGGGCAGGTGAGCGGCGTCTGATATCAGCGCTCGGGTCGCGTCGGGAATGTGCGTGCTCAGGTAATCGGCAGCGAGTTTTAAGACAGGCAGGTCGTTTTCCCCGATGATCACCAGGCTCGGCATCTTGAGTTCCGCCAGCCGGTCAACTGCCTGCGTCTCAAAGGTCTTGCGGACGTGACTTCCGATGTCTTTGATCTCGTGTTCGGCCACCAGGCGCGCCATATCGTATGCGCGCTTTCTTGCTACCTGGTTTAGGTTTTCGGTGGAACGTCCGAAGCCGTCAAACCAGATTTTCATGTCAATTTCCGCAACGCGATCGGCGTCCCCGCTTTTGAATGCCTGCTCCGATTGAGCGAAAAGTTCCTCCGGCCATTCAACATCGGCTTCAAAGCCAGCCGGCTCGCCACCGACAAGAATCAGCGACTGTACCTCGTCCGGATGTGTCAAGGCGTAGTCGATGGCCAGCCCGGCGCCGATCGAACAGCCCATCAGTATCACGGGCGGACCAATATCCAGGAAGGCGAGCAAGGCGCGCAGATCGTCCTGAATATTGAATTCACCCGCCACGGGCATGCTTTTGCCGTAGCCGCGCATGTCAAAGCGCAAGACCTGGTGGCTCTTGGCGAAGTGAGCGAATTCCTCCTCCCACATGCGGCAGTCGGCGATCCCGGCGTGGATCATGACGAAGGGTGTACCCCTTCCCGCGAACTCAAAGTAGAGCCGGGCATTGTTGATTTCGGCGTAGCCAGTCTGTATTTGAGCCATTTGTACTCAGATTCCTCCATACTGGTATGGTGTTGTCATCATGGGCGGAGCATTTGCCTTCGATCGACGTTTGGACAAATTGCAAGTAATAGCTGGACCCTGCATGTTGCCAACGCGCCTCCAGAACATGGCGACAGCCTTACTCCATCGAAACCTTCGCCAACTCGACGCCGTCGCGCAGCGTCTTCTCATAAGATATAAAACTCTGATGGACATGCATGCCGACCTTCTCGTACAGCGCGACCGCGTTGGTCAAGCTCTTGCCGTCAACTTCCAGGCCGACCGTTGACATGCCGCGATCCCAATATCTAGCGAAGCTGTAATATAACATCGCCTGCGCCAGTCCACGCCGTCTGTACCCGCGCCGAACGCCGACGATATCGACAAAGCCGATGCCGGGGTGAAGGGAGCTCTCTTTCATCGCCAACAGGCAACCGACCGCGAGCTCCGCTTGCTCGTCGACCGCCAAAAGCAGCAGCCCCGGATCGAAGTTCTTGTCATTGTTGAACCAGTGACGGAACTCCGCGACATTGTTTTCGAATGGCTCTTCGACATATCCATAGTGATCTGAAAAGGAATTGCGAAATACATCCACGAACAGCGGCAAGTCCTCTTCGTGTCGGTATGGTTTGACCGCGATGCCAGCGGGGAAATCCGGGACCTGCGGCCGACGGTCCATCGTAATTCGCATGTCGAAGTAGATGCGGTCAGACACGTACCCCGCTTGCGTCAGCGCCGTCTCCGCGAAACTGTAACCGGCCGGCGTTCCCGTTTGCAGACGGACGCGCGCCTCGGGCGGGCATCGCTTGATGATCTCGCCAGCCCGCTCTTCCGCCCAGTCCAAGAGCCGCTGGCTGAGGCTCTGCCCCTGGAAGTCCGGATGCACTCCCCAATTTACCCAGGGCCGAACCGGCCTTTCTGATATGGCCCAAACAATGACATACGCCGCCAATAGCCCGGAATCAGTGAACATGCCGAGCGATGAGCGGCCCAGGTCGAAGCGTGGTTCTCGCCACATCATCAGCGTGTCATCTACATCGTAGCGCTCGTCGGTGCCGGCGTGCTTGGCAATTGCTGTCGCTGTGCCGGCGTATTCCCGCGCGTCATCAAGGCTTAGGGGGCGCGTGGTCAAACTATTGCCGATCATTTTCTTCATACCCTCGCTGATTCGCCTGATAAAATGGCGATAATATGGGTCATATGAGTTCAATAAGGGTTATTGTAGCGATAAGCGGCGCTCTGTCAAGCTGGCGTTGCGGGTGCCGCCGCGACATTATATGAGGGAAAAGTCTTGCTTAACAGTACCCGCGTTCTGCGGTATGATAAGCGCGTTTTGACTGAATGCCCCGGAGCGCAGCGCGGATGAACAAAACGACAAAACGATTCACCGTTGTCATCGGTGTCATCATGACGGTAGCGATGGTTGGCAGCTTGATATTGCCGCTCTTGTCGGGACAGGTTGCTCAGAGCGATTTCGGCGCCGAAACCCCGCAGCCTACCCGCCTGCCCGAGCCGACGTTCCCGCCGCCCCCGGACATCTCGACGATTGACTTTGAGGCGACCTACTTGCATCCCTCCGGTTTGTTTTCTGTCGCGGCGCCGACGGGATGGCGCGCAGCCTCCAGCAGCAACACGGCTGACGAACTGCGCGCCAGTTTGAACAATCCTGACGCGCAAAGCGTCGTGGAAGCGCGCATCATCAAGAATCATGGCGGCATTAGCGAGGCGGAAGAACTCAGCGCTTATTTTGACCGGTCCTGGCTGGGGCAAAGCTGGCGAGATTACTGGAGTTGGGACGAAACCGGCCGAAAGATTAGCGCTGCCGGTCACGTTGTGATCGACTTCAATCTAACTCGGTCGCGCACTTATTTCATTGCCAGGCAAGAGTCCTGGCTGCAAGATGGCGACATTTATAGCGTGCGCGTGGTAACCGCGGAAAATGCGCCTCGTGAACTCAAGTACTTGCTCGAAGGCGTTGCCAAGAGTGTACGCAGGCTCGAAGGTTTTTCAGATGCGCCTTTCGATTGGAACGCCTATTTCGACAATCTGGACAAGCACATCATACGATTTCCGGCGGGCTGGCAGTTGACTGACGCCGCCCAGGGATTGCCCGCCACAATAGTGGGCGATTCAGTTACGATGGTGGTGGAGACGCACGATGTCGCGCTCGCAAGCGATGCCGATGCCATCCACTGGATCGAGACATGGCGCGACGGGCTGGAAGCGCTGACGGTGGAAGCAATCGACGTCGGCGACGCTCCCGGCTTTCGAGCCTCTTACCAAATTCAGACGCTGGATGGCGCGACGGACAGCGGTCTGTCGATCATGTTGAATGGTTTTGACAACCGACTCCACGTTGCAAATGCGCGCGTCGGCGACACGGACCTGGACTTGCTCCAGGTTGACGCGGCCGAGTATCCCTTGATTGCGGTATTGGATAGCTTCCGCCTCTTGCCCGATTTGGAAATCTCTGCCGAATAATCAGAGGCTTCGGCTCTTGGCGCTTCTTCACTTGCCCGGTTCACAAAGCTGGAATAGCTTCGATGCGCCAGATTCTTGAACTACAGCCAAACTTGCATATCATGGAAGTCACGCAGCCGGAGTTCACGGTGCGGTCGCTAGCTGTTCTTGGCGAGCGACATGTGGTCCTTTGGGATACGCTCACAGGCGCGGAAGATATGGCGGCTTTCCAGCCCGTGATCGGCGCCAAGCCCTTTCATGTTGTTTATAGCCATGCGGATTGGGATCATATCTGGGGCACGAACGGCTTTTCGCGCCCGCCGCTGGATATCATTGCGCACCAGGCTTGTTTGCGACGATTCGACCAGGACGTGGCGGCGACGCTTCGTGAAATGCAGCTTGCTGAACCGGGCAAATGGGACGAAATCAAGTTGATTCCGCCGAACCTGGTATTCAGTTCCTGCATGAGCCTGGACCTCGGCGGAATCACCTTGGACCTGCATCACCTCCCGGGTCATAGCCCGGATTGCATTGTGGGATGGATACCGCAATGGGGCCTTCTTCTCGGCGGCGACGCCATCGAGACTCCCGTGCCAGTTGTGAACGATCCCGGGTCCTTGGCTGATTGGCTGGATTCTCTGGAAACCTGGGCGAATAACAGTGCTGTAAAGAGAGCGATTTCCGCGCATGGAAGCATTGAAGGGCGAAAGAGCCTGGACAGCACCGTGGACTATTTGCGCCGACTAATCGCCGGCGACGACATCGAGTTCGAGTCGGAACTTGACGATTTCTATCGGGGGGCGCATCAAAAGAATCTGGAACTGGCAAGAGGCGGCGATCAAAGGCATGACTGAGATCCTGCCCGACCTATTGGACTTCGGGCTTGTTTTGGTCTTCTGTGGTACGGCCGCCAGCAGGATTTCGGCCAGGCATCGAGCCTACTACGCCAATCCCGGCAACAGGTTTTGGCGAACCCTTTGTCAGGCTGGCTTTACTCCGCGCCTTTACGAGCCTTGGGAGTTTTACAAGCTCCTCGATCTGCGCATTGGCTTGACTGATGTGGCAAAAGGCAAAGCGGGCTCCGACGCTGATCTTAAGCGGTCTGACTTTGATCCTAGGGCATTAAACGCGAAGATTCTTCGGGTTAAACCGCAGGTCCTGGCTTTCACCAGCAAAGCCGCCTGGCGCGCCTGGAAAGGCGTCCCGTCAAAGCAGACGGTATCCTGGGGCTGGCAGGACCAAGTCCTTGGCGGGACGCGGATTTATGTGCTGCCGTCGCCCTCCGGCGCGGCGCGGCGCTACTGGGACTTGCAGCCCTGGCTGGAGCTTGCCGAAGACTATCGATCGCGAATGCGGCCGCTCGGCGGTGGCGAAAATATCTGCTGAGTTCATAGAAAATAACAAGCCTTCTCCTTGCGCGAGCAAGGCGGTCTATTAGATTAGTGAACTTAGGGGACGACAATGCGCGTATTTATGAATGAGAAACGACGCGCCCTGGCGCGCGAGTTTTCCTCCCCTCGCGCCGGTGATGCGGGATACGACCTGCACGCCATTGAAGATAGCGAAGTCGCGCCATTGCAACGCATAGCGCTGCGGACCGGGCTACATATTGAGATTCCGGCGGGCGCCGTTGGTCTGGTGAAAGATCGTTCAAGCGTCGCTTCGGCCGGTATGCACTGCCTGGCGGGCGTCATCGACAGCTCCTATCGCGGCGAACTAAAAGTATTGATGGTTAATCTCGACAGCGAGACCGTTCTAATCAAGGCTGGCCAGAAAATCGCGCAACTCATCATCGTCCCGGTCTTGACAGAAGGGATTGAATTGGCGGCTCGCCTGGACGAGCTTTCGCCCAGCGAACGCGGCCAGGGCGGTTTCGGCTCGACGGGAGAGTAAGCGTCCGGGCTTGACGGACTCGCGACCGCTGGCGGCGCGCTAGTTATGGTACGCCGTGCCGCCACCGTCAACGACCAGGACTTGCCCGGTCATGAAAGCGGCGGCGTCCGAGCAGAGGAATAAGGCGACCCCGGCAATGTCGCTGGGAATGCCAACCCGATTCAGGATCACGCGCTCGGCCCGGATCGGCGGCATATCGTCCTCGGCGATGTTGCCGGCAGCAATGGCATTGACAAGAATGTTGTAAGGCGCGAGTTCGCGCGCCGCTTGCCGCGTCATCCCGAGGACGCTGGATTTGCCAGCGACATAAGCAATGCCCGACTTCATGCTGCCGCCGATGCCAACGGGGGCTGCCAAATTGACAATGCGCCCTCCGCCTTCGTCAGCCATCACGCGCCCAACCAGTTGCGTGCAAAAGAAGTTGCCGGTGACATTGACTTCGATTTGGCGCCGCCAGTCCCATTCGTCGATCGCCAACATGGGTTCCGCTTTGAATGCGCCCGCGGCATTGACCAAAATGTGAATCTTGCCAAAAGCATCGCGGGTCTGCTCAATCATGTTGGCTGTCTGGAAGCGATTGGCGACATCGCCGTGAAGCGGCAAGCCGCGAGCGCCGCGTTCCTCGACTTCCGCCGCGACAGCCTCTGCGCGCTCGATATTGAGATCGTTCAGCGCGACTGCAGCGCCGCTCCCCGCCAAGGCCAGCGCGATTGCCCGACCGATGCCGGCGCCGGCGCCCGTGACGAGCGCGTTCTGGCTCGACAGATCAACGGAAAACTTTGGCACAAGCTCGCGTTCCGGCTAGAAAGGAATGTCGTCCACCGAGCTGGGCGGATCGGCATAATTGGAGGCGCGATCGTCACGGCGCTGAGCTTCGCGGCGTCCTCCGCCCTGGCTGCCGCCGCCTTGCCAACCGCCGCCCTGTTGGCCGTCTTCGCCGCGGCTGCTCAGAAAGCGCACGTCGCGCGCGTTCAAATCAAGCGAGGCTGCGGCTTCGCCATTGTTATTGATGTAGCCCCGCGCCGATACGTTGCCTGTCACCAGGACCCGCCGGCCTTTCGCCAGGTAGGTATTGCAGTTTTCCGCTTGCGGTCCCCAAACAGCGACGCGATACCAGGTCGTCCGCTCTTGCTGCTCATTCGTTTGGCGGTCCCGCCAACGTTCCGAGACAGCCACGCTGAAGTTGCAGACTGCGCGACCATTTTGCATGTAACGGAGTTCCGGGTCGCCGCCGAGGTTTCCTACGATGATTGTCTGATGCCAACTCATTTTTCCTGCTCCTAAATCACTTTCTTCAAAAGATAGAACGGTGTTTGCTTACCGCGCGTTCCTCACAGCCGCTCGGCGCGTAACCGGCGAAAAGGTCTATCGCGCTCACACAAATTATAAACCTTCTCGTCGCATGAGCGACGCGGTTTATCAAAAGCGAGAACCTGCAGATCGGAAACATTGTGGAACGACGTTGACGCTATTTCATACTGTCAATTTTACTTTGCAGAATTTTGCGAGCCAGGCTTGGATCGGCTTTGCCGCGCAACTCAGCCATAACTCGGCCAAAAAGGGCATTGATGACTTTGTCGTTGCCATCAAGCAGCCTTTGCAGCATATCCTGGTTGTTCGCAATTACTTTATCGACGGCAAGGCCGATGATATCCGGGTCCGAGATTTGCGCCAAACCTTTTTCATCGACGATCTCTTTTGCGGTTTTGCCGGTATTCCACATCTCCGCAAGCACCTTTTTTCTGGCGGTACTCTGGTTGATCGCGCCATTTTGAACCAGAGCCAGCAGTCCGGCGAAGTTTTTCGCCGATATGGGCAGGGCGTCGATGGACTCTCGCTCGATGTCATGGGCTTTCATCATGCGGAAGAGATCGGTTGTGATCCAGTTGCTGGCGATTTTGGCGTCGACGCCATTGTCGATGATCTCCTGGAAATAGGCCGCGACCGATCGTTCGGCGGTCAAAACTGCCGCGTCATAGGCGCTCAGTTTCAATTCGTCTATGAAACGCCGCTGCAATTCATCGGGCAAAGCCGGCAACCTCTCTCTCAAGTCCTCCACCCACTCGCGGCTGACCTCGACTATCGGCAGGTCGGGTTCGGGGAAGTAGCGGTACTCGTCCGCGCGCTCCTTGTAGCGCTGCACCGTGATTTTCTGCGCTGCTTCGTCCCAGCCGAGCGTAGCGGGCTTGACCGTCGCGCCGCTGTCATAGAGCTGGATCTGCCTTTGCGCTTCGTAATCAATGGCTTTGACCATGTTGCGTATGCTATTGAGATTTTTGATCTCGGTCCGCTCGCGCAATTCGGAATCGCCCGCTTGCATGACGCTGACGTTGGCTTCGAAGCGCAGGATGCCTTTGGACATATCGCCGTTATTAACGCCGAGGTAACGCAAGATCGAACGCAGCTTGCGCGCATAGGCTTCCGCTTCGGCCGCGCTGGCGATATCGGGCTCGGACACAATCTCCAACAGGGGAACGCCGGCGCGATTATAGTCGACCAGGCTGCCGCCCATGGTGTGGGTGAGTTTGCCCGTGTCCTCTTCCATGTGGGCTCGGCGGACCCGTATCTGTTTGGTCGTCCCGTCGTCGCGTTCGATGTTGATATATCCATTGACGGCCAGGGGACGGTCGTACTGGCTGATTTGATAGCCCTTGGGCAGATCGGGATAAAAGTAGTTCTTGCGGGCAAACTGATTCACGGGCGGGATATGGCAATTGAGAGCCAAGCCGACCATGATCCCGTATTCCATAGCCCGCATATTGATAACGGGCAAGGTTCCTGGCATACCCAGGGACAGGGGATCAACCGCGGTATTGGGTTCCGCTTCGACGCTATCGACAACCGGACATCGGCTAAACATCTTGCTCTCGGTTTCCATTTCGGCATGGACTTCCAAGCCGATAACCGTTTTCCATTCGCTCATGCGCCGCAACCAATCTGTGAATCAAATGCAGGAGATAATTTAGCACAAAAGTTCTCAGGATGCAAAGGGCTGAATTTGCCGGGCGCGGTATCGCCCCCCTTGCGGCTCCCGAAAGCGCCCCGCGTCGTCCCCAATATTCCCCGAGTTTTGCAGAGGCGGAATGGCTGGAGGGCGCGGTATTGCTGGGTTTTTGGATTTGGCGGGGGTGCAGAAAATTTTGAACACAGAGCGCGCAGAGAGATTTTGAACACAGAGCGCGCAGAGAGCGCAGAGAGATTTTGAACACAGAGCGCGCAGAGAGCGCAGAGAGATTTTGAACACAGAGAACACAGAGAGCGCAGAGAGATTTTGAACACAGAGCGCGCAGAGAGCGCAGAGAGATT
>DAOULD010000200.1:0-4712 GCA_034420635.1 Anaerolineae bacterium
TACAAATGGTCTTCAGTGACAAACCACTATACCTTTCGTTACGCAGATTCAGAGGAGTTTTGCCTTGCAATAGAACTTAAACTTTGTGTTCTTCGTGTCTTTGTGGTGAAAAAAATTTGAAGCGATTGCCCTGGGCAAGCCATCAAGCGCATTTGCCCCAGAGCAATCGCAGCAGATTTTTTCTTAAGCACCGAGGGCGCCGAGGGTCGCGTAGACTCTGACCGTCAGTCGTCCCTACATCTTTTGCGCTCTGGCGGGCGACCTGATAGGTCGCCCCTACCACCGTCGTTCATATTTTGAGTTAGGGATCTCATGTCGAGGACTGCTGAAGTGTACTTCAACCGAAAAGGATACACTACCATCAAATGCATTTGCGCGAGCTGCGCCAGAGTGAATATCCACGCAAACTTAGGCTCGATGGCAAATCTAAAAGACCCTCACCAACTGTTCGCGTTCGGGCCCGACGCTGACGCTCTTGATCGGCACGTCGCATAGCTCGGCGATGCGCTTGACATAGTTTCTGGCGGCTTTTGGCAATTCCTCAAGCGCGCGACAGCCGGTGATATCGTCTCGCCACCCGGGCAGCGTTTCATAGATGGGAACGGCGCGCCCCAATTGCTCATTGGTCACCGGAGGATATTCGTGTCGTCGCCCGTCGATTTGATATGCCACCGCCAGTTTCAGTTCGTCAAAGCCGGACAGGATATCCATTTTTGTGAGCATCAATTCACTCAAGCCATTGACGCTGGCTGCATAGCGCAGCATAACGACATCGAGCCAGCCGCAGCGTCGCGGACGACCTGTCGTCGTACCAAACTCATCCCAAAAGTTGGCGCCAGTGCCGCGCAAGCGATCCGCGATTTCCCCGTCCAACTCCGTTGGCATGGGACCGCCTCCAACCCGCGTGCTGAAGGCTTTGGCAACGCCGATCACGCGCTCGACAAACAGCGGACCGACGCCTAGTCCGGTCAGGGCGCCGCCGGCCGTGGGCGATGAACTCGTGACGAAGGGATAACTGCCGTGGTCGATATCAAGCATGGTTCCCTGCGCCCCTTCACAGACGACCCGCTTGCCCGTCTTCAAAGCCTTGTGCAGGTAGATGGATACATCCTTGATATAAGGGCGCAGATAATCGGCCGCTTCCAGGTAGCTCTCGGCAGCCTCGGTTGGATCCAAAGAAGCCAAACCTTGCTGCCGCAATTCGGCATTCGTGGCCGCAACGGCGACGCTCAGGCGCTCGGCAAAGACTTCGATATCGAGTAGCATATCGCCAGTCCTGATGCCGGCGCGGTTGGTCTTGTCCAGATAAGCGGGCCCGATGCCGCGCAGCGTCGTGCCGATCTTCTCGTCGCCCAGCGAGAGTTCTCGCGCTTTGTCCAATTCAATATGAGCGGGCGTAATGATGTGAGCGCGGGAACTGATGACCAGGCGCTCCGGCGTGATGTCCAAGCCCTGCGCCCTCAGTGACTTGATTTCTCGCACCAGGTTGATCGGATTGATCACCATCCCGTTGCCCATGATGGAAACGACGTCCTCATGCAAAATGCCGGAGGGCACCAGATGAAGTTTGTATACTTCACTGCCCAGCGCCACTGTATGTCCAGCGTTGTCTCCGCCGGCATAGCGCGCCACAATATCGGCTGACGAAGCCAGCCAGTCGACGGCGCGCCCCTTGCCTTCGTCCCCCCACTGCGCTCCTATCAATATCGTAATTGGCATTTTTCGCCTGCTTTTCCTTATGGCTGATCAAATGTCGGCTTGCCGCGACGGATCGCCCAAGCTAAAAGTGATCTGTTTGTCGCCCCAGGTTTCGATGTGGCCATCAGGACCCAGGACTAGGGCAGCACCCCGATCTATGGCGATACCAACCGCATCCGGTCGCTTTTGAAAGACCAATTGCGCCGTCTCCGCTTCGAGGAAGCTGTTCACGTCAACCGCCACATAGACCTCTTCTACGATCTTCAAGGCTCTGGCAACCTCCCCAGACGGGTCCAAATAATAAGAGCCGGCCAGCGTTGCAGCCAAGCCTTCAAACAGAACCAGCGCGCCATCTTGAAGCGCCCCTTTCATGGCATGCAGAACTGTCTGTGTCATGAGTCGCTTCAAGCGGTGAATGTCATCGCCGGCTTCTATGACGATCATGCCGGCGCCGCTCAAGCGTTCATGTATTGCGTTGTTGTCCTGATCTTCCAGATCAACCAGGTAACCCGAAGGCGCGCCCAATTCCGCCAGGTCGTCCATTAGCGCGTCGCCATAATCTTCCGCGAGTGAAATATAAGCGACCGCGCCGGAGGCGTTGCATCTACTCAAAGCCAGGGCGCGGATCTCGCTATAAGGATCGGCGCTACCAGAGAGTACCAGCCAGCCGTAGGATTCCAGCCAGCGAATCGGAAGGCCGTCCAGCATCTAGGCGCCCGCTCCCAAATAATCGGCGATTAGCGCCGACATCATGCCTACG
Source organism: Anaerolineae bacterium (assembly GCA_034420635.1). Classification (GTDB taxonomy): domain Bacteria; phylum Chloroflexota; class Anaerolineae; order Aggregatilineales; family Phototrophicaceae; genus UBA6055. The sequence continues at coordinate 2,459 of DAOULD010000200.1, forward strand.
CTGAGGGGGAGAACGTCTTCGTCAAAATCGAAGCGCGGATGATGATGAGGGAAGTCAAGTTCGCGTCCATGATTTGCGGAACCCACGAGCAGATAGGCGCTGGGATTGCGCTGCATGAACAAGCCAACATCTTCCGAAGCCATCCAAGGCTGCCGCACCACATCAATAGGTTTCCCCAAGCCGGAAAACACCGAGCGCGCATGCGCGGTTACCTCAGCATCGTTCACGATCGCGCCGATCCCAAAGCCGAAGTTGACATCGGCTCGGCAGCCCATTCCCCCCGCCACGCCGGTTGCAATATCGTGGATGCGCGACTTGATCGTAGCGCGCGTCTCTTCGCGGAAAAGACGGAAGGATCCGCTAAAGCGCACCGTCTGCGGGATGATGTTGCGGGCGCTGCCGCCATGTAATTCTCCAATCGTCAAGACAACTGTGTCCAGAGGATCAATGTTGCGGCTGACAATCGACTGAAGGGCGACGATGATCTGGGCGCTGCACACGATGGGATCGGCCGTCTGATGGGGCATTGCGCCGTGACCGCCCTTTCCGGTAACTGTGATTTCGAAGACCCCGGCGCCGGACATCGTGGGACCGTCGACTACGCTCACCGTACCAACCTCCAGATCGTTCCAGAGGTGAATGCCCAAGGTTCGATCCGGCGCCGGCGCTTCCAGCGCGCCGTCGTCAATCATGGAACTCGCGCCGCTGCCAACTTCTTCGGCCGGCTGAAAGACAAACTTGACTCGGCCGCCGAGTCGCTCGCGGTGATTGGTCAAGAGCTTGGCGATGCCCAGCGCTATCGCGGTATGTCCGTCGTGTCCGCAGGCGTGCATTACCCCCGCCGCTTGCGAAACATATTCAGCCTGGTTTTCTTCCTGGATCGGCAAGGCGTCCATATCGGCGCGGTACAAGATTGTGGGACCATCGTTCGCGCCTTCCAATATGCCGATCACGCCGGTTTTGCCCACGCCAGTTTGCACTTCCAAGCCCAGATTATTGAGTTCATCAGCCACAATGCCAGCAGTACGATGTTCTTGATAAGCCAATTCCGGATGACGGTGGAAGTCGCGGCGCCGGTCTATCAACTCGTCACGCAGGTTTTCGGCCTCTGCCATGTAATCAATTGCCATGTTTTCCTATCCTAGGTTTATGACGCGAAATCTTTCGATATGGCGCGGGTATTCGGGCGGAGAATTGGGATCCAGCGTACCCTCGCGTATGCGCTGCGCCATTTTTTCCATATCCGAAATCTGACTCTTGTGTGAATAGAGCGAGCGGATCTTGGTCTCTACGGCATCGGAGACATCAACGGTCAGCGTTGGCTCGGCCGCGCCGGCAATGTAAACGGTCGGCACTTTATGCGTGCCCAAACCCTCGTCGCGCTCTTGCTCCAGAAAATTCAGGCGGTCCCGCGCCGTCGGGAAGACCGCTTCCAAGGTCGCCGCGCCTATCGCGCGATGGTCTGGGTGGTTGATGCCGCGCGTGCCACGCCAGAATACCGTCGGATCGAGCGTCACGACGATGTCCGGCTTGGTCAGGCGTATCACCCGCGTGATATCGCGCCTGAGCTCCAGCGTGGGGAACAATTCGCCGTCCCGGTAGCGCAGGAAGATCACTTCCTTGACGCCGAGGACAGCGGCGGCTTCGCGCTCTTCCCGCTCGCGAATCTCTGAGAGGCGCGCGCCGGTCATGTCGGGATCGGCGCTGCCCTTGTCTCCACTGGTAGCGACAAGGAAGGTAATCTCGGCGCCGTCAGCCGCCCATTTGGCGAAGGTTGCGCCGGCAAAGAACTCCGGATCGTCGGGATGGGCGAAAACGCCGAGTATCCGTTTCGCGCGTCCCTTGTCGTTATCTGTCATCTTGGCATTCCGCGGGTCAGATTTAATCGCGGCTATTTGGTCGTTTGGCGGAGGGATCCCCGCGCCGCCGGGATCGACGACGTCCTCGCCGCCGCCTGGGGCTCTTGCCTGGCTCCGCCGACTTCTCGCGGGATCGGCGCGGCCGGCGCTCCGACTTGCCCTCTTGTTCCGTTTTGGCTGGCGCATCAGACCGTTCGGATGGCGGGCGACGGGATGCGATCACATCCGCTTGACGCTTGCCAACCGGCATGCCGCACTCGCAACTGCCGTCGCCGTGTTTGTCGCAGGGGGAATGGGCTTTTTCGGCCAATTTACGAAATTCTTCCAGCGGAATGATTTCCTCTCTCGTGACGATTTTTCGTACGCCGTCTCCCAGATCCACCATAACAGCGTCG
>DAOULD010000201.1:0-15738 GCA_034420635.1 Anaerolineae bacterium
CGATGCGATGGCGTGGTTTCGGGCGACCAGATTGGTCGCCCCTACGGGATTCGATTATTTTGTAGTTTTCTATATTTCATCAAATTATTCGCACGACTTACTTGCATTTACTAGGTATCATTTATGGTTGAAACTGTAGGGGGTGTTGTTTTCTATTTCAACCGACTTCGATACGCTTGCCCATAACCCGTTCCAGCATCCAGCGAGTCAAGGTTTGGATGACCTCATCGCGACAGGTCTCGTTGACAAGCTCGTGTCGCATACCCTCGTATATCATGACGCTGACGTCGCTCGACGACGCGTTCTGCCGCAAAAAAATTGAGCCCGATGAAGGTACCAGGTGGTCATCGGAACCGTGCAAGGCCAGGATAGGCAAGGTCAGTTGATGCGCGGACTGGCGGATCCGACGCGATGACAGCACGAGCGCTGCCGAGGTCCCGACACGCCACATACCCTTGTCGATCAGGGGGTCTTCCCACCATTCCTTGAGGATCTCGTCCTCGTGGGTGAGGACGCTCGGCGATCCCGGCGGAGAAAGCCGCAGCCTGGGCACGTAGGCGGCGGCGAAGAGACAGAGCTTCACCAGCCAGGCGGGCCGACTTTCTTCACAGTTGACGGCAGCGCCGCTGAGAGCGATTCCACAAAGGCGATCGGGATAGAGCAGGGCAAATTCCAGACCTGTCAACGAGCCCATGCTGTGCCCGAAAAGAAAAACCGGCTTTTGCGCGTATTGCCGGGTCACGATCTCGAAAAGCTGGCGCAAGTCCTCCACCGCGAGTCGCAAATCGGGGATGAAAACGCGCGTGCCGCCACTCTTGCCATGTCCCAGCTGATCTATCCCAAAGCAGAGGAAACCGGCCTCGGTCAAGGCGGCGGCGACATGACGATAACGACCGCTATGCTCGCCCAGCCCGTGTACAATGAGCGCAATGCCCTGAGCCTTGCCGGCATCCGGCAACCATTCACGATAGAAAATCGTGATGCCCTTGGCGTTTCGGAAAGCATGTTCCCGTTCGATCATCTCGCTCTGCGGCGGCTCATAATGCCGATAGCCGGATTCATATTCGCGGTTCTGCCAGATGCCCGCGCAGCGCATGAGCAAAGGCATTCAACTCGCCGTCGCTGGGACGCTCGTTCAAGGGTACACCAAGATGACGCAGAACTTTATAGCTGATGTCTTCCGGCGCTTGCTTGGGCATACGCGGCACGACATGAAAATGGACGTGCGGGTGGCTGGCGGACTCGGCAAATTGCATGACATAGGTCTTGCTGCAACCGGTCTGTTTCTTCAATGCCTGCGATACTTGCCGCAGCAGGGCGCCCAGTTCCTGCGCTTCCCCCGGGCTCAGGTCGGCGATGGCTTCGACATGGCGGCGCAGAACCAGCACAAGCCATCCCAGCCACGACGTGTTGTAGGCATGTACCAGATCCCAATGCTCGCCGCGATAAATGCTGTCCCAGAGCGGAGCATTCCCTTTGTCGCGATCGATCATTCGCTCACAGCTGTGGCAACTCGGCATAAGATTCTCTCCCAATCGATTCTCTCAACTCTTACACGATCGAGGCGGCCGCTTCTTGATTCGCGGCTGTCAAGGGGGTAGTTTATTGCGATCATTCTCACAGTGCATTCATGCCCAATTTCGGGCTACAATCTGCTCGCGACTATTGGCTGAAACCCGTGTAAGGAGTCACTTGAATTCAGAAGACACGCGGCGCGGCGCTTTGGCGCTGGTGGGCATGCCCGGCGCCGGCAAAACTTTATGCGCGCAACATTTGCATGCCAGGGGATTCTTCGCTTTACGCTTTGGCGCTGTCGTCGTCGATGAGGTGCGTCGGCGCGGCCTCGAGGTCAATCCAGTGAACGAGCGGGGCGTTCGCGAGGAACTGCGCGCGCGACACGGCATGTCCGCCATGGCGAGCTTATCCCTGCCCAAGCTGCAAGAGGCGCTGGAGGACCATCATTGTATCGTAATTGACGGCTTGTATAGCTTCAGCGAGTACTGCTTTCTGCGTCAGCATCTGGGCGCGCCGACTATTCTATTGGCGATAGTCGCGCCGCGTCATTTGCGCTATCAGCGGCTGGCAGCGCGTTCCGTCCGCCCACTGACGCCTGACGAGGCCGCCGAACGCGACATACAGGAGATCAATACGCTGGAAAAAGGCGGGCCCATCGCCATCGCCGATTACACATTGCTCAACGACGCTTCCGAGGTTCATCTGCTGGATCAGCTGGATCGTCTTCTTGCGAATCTCGGCTTCCAACCATGATCTTCAAACTCGGATATTACGGGGAATCCTGGCGACGAATGCAGTTGACAAGAGGCAGTTCTGTATTAGAATCATGCTTAACGTCGGCTAAACAATGAGTTAACGCTTGCGAATTTGCGAGTCCCCCGGTTATATTTGAGGTGAGAAATCGTCTCGTTGCGGCCCTAGATTGAGGCAAGAATGACCGCGACCGAATCTATGCAGGAATATCTGGCCGAAGCTTATCGCATCGCTTGCTATCAGCCGGAAACCCCCTTTGTATCTACCTCCGCGTTAGCTGATGAACTGAACGTTTCCGCCCCTGCGGTCACAAGAATGGTACAGCGCCTCAAACACGCGGGCTTCCTGGAACATGAACCCTATCGAGGCATTCGGCTCACTGCAGCGGGCGAGCGGGAAGCGCTCGCCAATATCCGGCGCCACCGCTTGGTGGAACGCTTCCTGGTGGACGTGATGGGATTCGGCTGGCACGAGGTGCATGATGATGCCGATGATCTGGGATTGGTCGTCAGCGAGATCCTGGTTGACAAAATGGAAGAGATGAGCGGTTATCCCAAGCGCTGTCCGCACGGCGAACCCATCCCCAGCGCAGACGGCATCATGCCTACTGTCATCGACTATCCGCTCCCGGAAGTCGAGGTCAACCGCGACTACGTGATCAGCAGAGTCCATACCCACGACGAGCACAAACTCCGGTATTTCAGCGAATTGCAGATTGAGCCGGGCAAGAACTTCCGTCTGGTGATGCGCGCCCCCTTCAAGGGACCGCTGCAATTGTTGGTCGACGGGCAAACCCATTTTCTCGGCCACGAACTGGCGGGCGCCTTGCGCGTCTGCAGCCAGGAAGAGTATCTGCTAGTTTAGCCCCCGCGAATCCACGAATTATCAATCAGATTTTCCAGCGAATGGCGCCCATTCGCTGATGTTTCTTGTCTCGGATTGTAAGTTAGGGGTTAATGTGCCCACTGAATGGCAAGTCAAACGCGACAGCTTCGATCATCGGACAGTCCCGGACCTGGTGCGCGAGCGCTGGAACGGCGATCCCGCATCGCTGCGCCCGATCAGCCAGGACTACAACATCGTCTTCCGCTTTGAGGCCGAAGGGCGTGGCTTCTACCTGCGCATCTGCCACCCGGTCCTGCACCCGCTGCCCAAAGCGCGACAGGTGATGCGCTTCCTGCACTTCCTGGCTGATAACGATGTACCGGTGGGCATACCGGCGCCGTCGCTGCGCGGCTGCTATATCGAGCTTCTCGAAGGCGGCTTCTACGCCGCAGCGCAACGGGAAGCGCCGGGCGAGGAAATGACTCGCCACATGCTTGATCTGTCCGTTTATGAGGCTTGGGGGCAGTCGCTGGGCAAGCTGCACGCCGCTTCCCGCCGCTATCAGCCAGATCCCGCTATCGATTACCAGTTTCCCACCGTTCAGCGCTTCTGGGAAAACATCGAGCCGACCGTGCGCGCGTCGTCAGTTGAGTTGCAGCGCGTCTACGCCGAACTGACCGAATACATGCGCAGTCTACCGGCGCGCGACTACGGGCTGATCCACGGCGACTATCGCCCCGGCAATGTCATTTGGGACGGGTCGACCGCCCGAACCATCGACTTCGACGAGCCGAACTATCACTGGTACATCGCCGATGTCTCGCGCGCCCTGATGGAACTGTCGGATCAGCCGCATGAGCGCCGCCGAGACTTCCGCGACGCTTTTATGGCCGGCTATTCGAGCGAGCATGGAATTGACGACTTCTGGCTGCGTCAGTTGCCGCAATTCGGGCAGCACCGCGCCCTGTTGATGCACATCTGGGATCTGCAAGAGGGCGGCGCTTGGAGTGGGGTTGTGAAATGGGTTTTGCACAGGGTGGCGTGGTAAAGATTGGTTCTGTAAACCAACACTTGACATTACAGCGTCTATCTGTAGTCTATCTGACACTTCACTGCATTACAGCATTTCACGTAAACCAGATTGAACAGTGATGACATCAGATGACTTTTACGCTAGAAAACTTTCGTGTAGCGGGTTTGCACGGGCACATCAATGTAAGTATCCCCTTTTCTGATAACAAGCTGGTGCTTGTCGGCGAAAATGGTACAGGTAAGACTACTATTGCCAACTTGATCTATTTCCTTCTGACTAGACAGTGGGGTAGGTTGGCGGCATATAGTTTTGACACAATCGAAATGAAATTCGCCTCAGAGCGGACTCCTTTTGTGATAACTGGTCAGGACATTCGGACTATTAGTTCTACCACGTCTAGAGAATTCTTCTCCAAAGTGCGTGGACGATACCCATCCAGTTTGTTGCGCCGGATGGAAGATATTGTGTCACGTCATACCCCGTCGCAGATGATCGATGATCGCCTATTTAGGTCACAAATAAGTGAGCAATACGCGTTGCCAAGTGGACTGCTTTTTGACTACTGCATCGCGCTAATGGATGAAGAAGAGTCGGACGAAAGTGCAAGAATCGGTGAAAAGCGTCGGCAGATTTCGGAGTTACTTGAGGGCCAAATATTATACTTGCCGACCTATAGGAGAATCGAACGAGAACTGAAGTACATCTACCCTGAATTAGAGTCTGACGAGTTCAGGTATCGGCCACGGGGGTGGAAACTGAGGCATCGCGAACGCATCAATGAATCATATGTCGAATTAGTGGAATTCGGGATGGATGATGTCGAGAGCACTATAAAGAAGGTCATGGCCGAACTCACTGAAAACCTTCGCAAGAATCTCAACAATCTTACTGGTCAGTATTTGCGTGAAGTAATTGACGGGGAATATGAAGACATAGATACTAGTCCACTAAATCAAGAGGATGTTAACGTCGAGGCCATTCTTGACAGGGTTGGCGAAAACTTGCTGCGCGACACGGCGAAAACCAAACTTACACAAATCATTGCGTCGCTGGATGGTGGGCCAATCGAAGACTTTCATGAGAAAGTAATTTTGCATTTCTTGGTTAGACTGGTCCAGCTTCATCAGCGGCAGGAGCGTAGCGAGCAGGCTGTTGTGGACTTCAAGGATGCTTGCAATGTATACCTAAAGGGCAAGTCATTGAGCTTCGATAACAAGCAGTTTGCAATAGAGATTGAGCATGAAGAAGACGTAAATGATGAAGACTCAGGGATAAAACTGAGCATGCTTTCCTCCGGAGAGAAGCAAATCGTATCTTTGTTTTCGCATCTCTATCTGGCAGGACAGGACGGATATTTTGTCATTATTGATGAACCTGAGTTATCGCTATCAGTTCCATGGCAGAAGCGCTTCCTTCCGGACATTCTTGACACGGGCAAGTGCTCTGGTTTAATCGCAGTTACGCACTCCCCGTTCATATTCGACAACCGTTTGGCAAAGTATGCGCACGACATAAAGGAATTCCGGGAGTAATACCTATGAATTTCTTAGCCGAACTGGCGCAGAATACGCATACTGCTGCAACGGCATATAAGGATTTCCTGCATAACCAGGCACCAAATTCACTTCACGTCTTTGTTGAGGGTGATGACGATCCGTCATTTTATCGGCCAGTCTTTGCTCGATATCCTGAAGATCTTCCAGAGCCAGCGTTCTATGAATGCGGGAATAAGTATAAGGTTTACGAGACTAGACAACGAATTTTGGATAGAGAGGATCCACCAAAATGGTCAAACACCATGATTCTACTGTACTTTGTAGACAAGGACTTGTCGGATATTCTTGAAGATCTACCTTCTGAATCTGATGTTTTCGTAACCGAGTACTATGAAACCGAGAATTACTTAGTTACCTCGGCGATGCTTAAGACAGTATGGGTAGAGCTAATTCATTTTCACGGACGCAAGAAACTCAGTTTTTCTCCTGTAAAGAAGAAGTTTGAAACAGAGTTAGAAAAGTTCCACGTATTCATGCGTCAGGTTATGGTTTGGGTAATTCATCATAGGCGTAATGGTTCTCACCCAAATTACGACAGAATAGATCTTGATGGGCTTTTTGAATTTGGAGAAAATCTAGATTTGACCTATAAACTAAATGAACAGGAATGCAGTTTGACGCAGGCTCTTGACAAGTCAACTGGCCTGACAACGACAGCGGAATCATTTCAGTTTGAAGAACAGTTGATACAAGGTTTACATCCTAAGTCATACGTTGTTGGAAAGTTTGAACTTTGGTTCTTCCGCAAATTTGTACTTTCACTGGTGAAATTCATGAAGGACAAGTTATGCGTTGAAGTCAGCTTTCGCGATAATCGAATAGGAAGCGTAAACGCCGTAGTTGTACTTGGACCGCGGCTAAGTCCCCTGCCTGAAAGCATTGTCTCTTTTCTGGACAGAAATACTCAGAGATTCGACATTCCAAGCTGAACTCACGTCACCCCTGCCCATACAACCGCCCTCCAAACTCCCCCACCAGCACGTCATCCAACTCATCCGCGACCCGCGCCAGCCGCCGAATGATCACATCCGCCTCGCCCGCGTCCAGCCCCTCCAGCAGCCGCTCGTGATACAAATAGACCACGTCCTCATGTACGCCCAGCGCCGCATTGGTCAATTCCAGATTGAGCTCCAGCAGCCGCCGATACAGCGCCAGCAGATTGCTCGGCGGCAAGTGCATGATCGGCGCCAGTACCTGCAAATAGCCGCGCTCCTCCGGCGACAGATAAACTTCAATCAGCGCGGAGCCACGCAGGAAGTTCCAGCCGTAGCCGCTCTCGACATCCATCCGCGCCGCCGCCGCGTCGACGCCGATCTGCGCCAAGATGGTCTCCACCGCCCGCGCCGCCGCCGCCAGCGGATCGCTGGTCTCGTCCGTGTCTTGCCCGCCGCGGCCGAATAAACGTCCCATGTCTTCACTTCCGCCTCATGCTGTGCGGGGCTCGGGCGCCAGTTCATGGGAACAGCGCAGGCACTGTCCCGCGTAATAACCGGCTTTGGCCCCGCAGCGCGGGCAGGGCCGGCTCTGATTCTCGCCATAGATCTGCGCCAGGCGCTCAAAATCAGCTGGATCGGACTTGGAGACGCCCGCTGACGGCAGTCGCGCGCCGCAGGTCTCGCAATATCGCCCGCCGTAATGCCCCGCCCCCGCCCGGCAGCCGCAAGAGCCGCAAGTCGCGGCATTCGGCAACAAGCGGTATTCCTGGGCAGTTTGCTCCGCCAGGGTCAGAATATGCGGCAGGCTGAGCGCCCAGGCGCTGCCCCTGTCATGATCGGCGTTGCGCGTCAACAATCCCAGGACATGTCCCCGACCGTCGGTTAGTGGGTTTCCGCCGGCGTCAGGCGACATGGCGATTAAGATGCTCGTTCGCAGCCACCCTTGACGCGCGCCATCACCGGGGTCTTCTACAGCCCCGTGGATTTTGGCGCCATTGTAAGCTATGGCGGTGACCGCTTCCTTTGCGATGACGACCGGACTGTTCTCCAGCGCGTCAAGACTGTCCAGCGCGACCGGCGTCTGTATCAAAGCCAAATCGCTCTCCGGAAATCGGCGGAGCGCCTGACCCGGCACAGCCTGCGAGCCGCCAAGGGCGACGACGACTTCCAGCGCGCTCCCGACGGCGCTTGCGGTTGTGGCGACCAAGCCCTCGCGATTGACGAAGATGCCGCTGCCCCTGCCATTGACGCCGCCGTCGATGCCCAGGACCAGGGGCGCTTGAGCCATGCGGACGCTGGACGGGGACGATGTCAACGCCGACGCGTCTGAGCGTCGCTGCGTCTGCCGGGCGCGCAATTGATCGAGTTTCCCCTGAACCTGCAAGTTCCCCGGTTCCTGTCGCAGGGCTTGCCGCAGGCAGCGAATCTTGAAGGCGATGTCATCATCCGTTTCCGCCAGCCAAATACAAGCGACGGCGCGCCCGTGTCCGTCGAGATCGGGGTCATCAACCGCCACCCGCAACAATGCCGCCGCCGTTTGCAAGTCGCCGCTTTTCATGTGTTCAATCGCGCGCAGCAGGTCGTCTTCGCCGCCCATGGCTCAGGATTCTTGTTCCGACAGCTTGATTTGTCGGTCATTGTAGCCGATAACCGGCGCCCCCGCTTGACACATGCCATGCGGCGGTACAGGCCCTTGGGGTAGTGTATCTAAATCGGTTGAAATCAAACTTATTCATTTCACCGAAAATGCGCGAAGAACACGCAGAGCAACAATATTGTAGGATTACTCTCGGTGCTCTCGGTGTCGTAGGTCAGTGTCTACGCGACCCTCGGTGGTTAAGGTTTTCTGTTTCAACCGAAAAGGATACACTACCGGCTCGTGCTCCAAACGTGCGCTGCCGGCCGCGATGTGTTAACTTGGTATCGTGAAGATGAAAGGAGCGCGTCCGATGCGAATCGAAGAGCAACTCGCGAATATGGGCTTGCGGTTGCCGCCACCGATCAAGACGCCGGCTGGCGTCAAGCTGCCCTTTTCTTTTGTCCGGGTCTACGATGGACAAGCCTACATCTCCGGTCACGGTCCACAGAATGACGATGGCTCGCTGGCGGGTCCCTTTGGCAAGGTCGGCGTCGATTTGTCTGTGGAACAGGGCTACGAGGCAGCCAAGCTCGTGGGATTGTCTATGCTCGGCAGCCTCCAGCGCGAATTGGGCGACCTGGATCGTATCAGCGCCTGGCTGCGCGTGTACGGCATGGTCAATTGCGCGCCGGATTTCGCTCAACAGCCTGCGGTGATCAACGGCTTTTCCGATCTGATTCTGGCGCTCTACGCGGAGCGCGGCGCCCACGCGCGCTCGGCTGTCGGCATGGCTGCGCTGCCCTTTAACCTGGCAGTCGAAATTGAGGCGATAGTTGCTATCAATTAGTCCATCAGCCTCGGCGCAGCAATATATTCAAGTAGCCGTCGACCGACGCCCCCCAGCCCGGCGGCACATAGGTGGTGCTGTCCATTTGGAAGACCAAAGCCTCGCCAGAAAAAGCGTCGCCGGCCTCCAGCGCTTCGCGGCGAAATAACTTGATCGTCGCGCCCAAGGGCGATTCTTTTTCCGCGAAGGGCAGCGCGACATTGCTTCGAGATTCCTGGAATCTGATCTCCGGTTTCTGGACAATGCCGATCCCTTGTACGCGTAGATTTACGATTTCGACCGCCCGCGAGCGCAAGGCGTGGCCATAAGTCGCTTCGTGCAAGTCGTGGAAATCTTGCAGCAATGAGGTCGAGAAGGGCAGGTTAAGTTCGTAGGCTTGCCCCTGATAGCGCATATCAACAGTGACAGCAAAGCGCATGTCCTCCTCGCTCATTTCTTCCTGTCGCAATTCCGCCCTCGCTTGTTTGAGCAGTGAGCCCTGGCGCTCTTCCAGATCGGCGACGCTTTCCGGCGTCGCCAGGGTCATCACCGATTGGCTGAAATCGACAGCGACATCGGCGATCAAAAGACCCAAGGCGCACAAGACGCCCGGCGTATGCGGAATCAGCACGCGCGGTATATCCAGACGTTCAGCCGCTTCGCAGGCGTGCAGCGGTCCCGCGCCGCCAAATGCCACCAGCGTAAAATCGCGCGGGTCGTGACCGCGAGCGATTGAAACGCGGCGAATCGCCCGATCAATGTTGACGTTGGCGATATCCACGACGCCCTTGGCTGTGGCGATGGTACTGAAGCCGATCTGTCGCGCCAGCGCGTCCATCGCTTTAATGCCAGCCTCCAGATCGAGTGCCATTTTGCCACCGAGAAAGTGATCGGCGTCCAGCCTGCCGAGGATGGCATTGGCATCGCTGAGTGTCACCTGCTCGCCGCCCCCGCCGTACACGACGGGTCCGGGACTGGCGCCGGCGGACTCCGGACCGACACGCAGCGCGCCACCGGCGTCCACCCGCGCGATCGAACCGCCTCCCGCGCCAATCGTCTCTATATCCAGCATCCGCAGGCGCAAGGGCAGGTCGTCAATGGACGATTCCGCTCTCGGCTGCGGTCGACCGTCGATCAAGGCGACATCGGTCGAGGTGCCGCCCATATCCAGCGTGATGATCTTGTCGAAACCGGCTGTTTTCGCCACATAAAAAGCGCCCATGACCCCGGCGGCGGGTCCGCTCAAAGCCGTGTGAATGGCTTGCTGTCGCACTCGACCCGCGCGCATCACGCCGCCGTCTGATTTCATGATGCGCAAAGAGGTCTGGCGCGGCAATTCCGCTTCGAGCTGACTGATGTAACCGGACATGGCCGGGCGCACGTATGCCTCGAGCGCGATCGTGCTGGCGCGCTCATATTCGCGGAATTCCGGCAGCGCCTGCGACGACAGCACGATCTGCCACTCCTCCTTCACAATGCCCCGCTCAAGGATCCGCCGCTTGATCCTTTGCTCGTGCTGGTCATTGACGTAACTGAAGAGCAGGCACACGGCGATAGAATCGACGCCGTCATGTTTGATCTGATCCAGCACGGAATCCAGCGCGTCCATATCAAGCGCTTGCAACAGCTCGCCGCGGAAATCCAGACGCTCCGGCACTTCGTAGCAGCGCTCGCGCGGGATCAAAGGCGGCGGGATCTTTGGGTGCAGATCGTATAGGACGGGCCGCTCCTGGCGGCCGATGAACAAGACATCGCGGAATCCCGCGCTAGTGATCAAAGCGGAACGCGCGCCCTTGCGTTCCAGAATGGCGTTTGTCGCGACGGTCGACCCGTGCGCGACCTGTGTCAGAGCAGATATGCCGCCGGGCGCAATAATCTCCAGCCCCTCGAGCATGGATTGAGCCGGGTTCTGTGGCGAACTGAGCAGTTTGTGGATGCGCAATCGCCCTCGGTCGCTCAAAACCAGATCTGTGAAAGTTCCGCCGATATCAACGCCCGCTTGCATCAACGCTTCCGATTCTCATACCTGTAAGTCATGGCTGCAATCATAACATTGACGCGCAAATAGCGAAATGCGGCTCTGCGGAAAGGGCGCTTACGTCGTTTTTACGCTTCTCTATTGCCTTTCCAATACCCTGTTTTTCTTTTTCCTATGTTGCGGGCTTACGCTGTAGATGTCAGTAAGCGCAACACAGACTTCAACAGAAGGAGAAATCAAAATGCTAGTCAGAACCCGCAACCCCTATTTTCGTCTGATCGACGATATCTTTGGCGACCATCGCCCGCTGCTCGGCACAGCCAATGAATTCGGCAATCGCAGCTTCGGTCTCGCCCTTGATGTCGAGGAGAACGAAGAGCGCTACATTGTCCGCGCCGACCTGCCCGGCGTCAGCCTTGAGGATATCAGCGTTAACATTCACGACGACCTGCTGACCATCAGCGCTGAAAGCACGTCGGAATCCAACGACGAAAGCAAGCGCGTGCTGGTCCGCGAGCGGCGCGTCGGCAAGTTCAGCCGCAGCCTGCGCTTCCCGATCCCGGTCAACGGCGATAATGTGGAAGCCAGCTTCGAAAACGGTGTCCTGAGCGTCGCCGTGCCCAAGGCCGAAGATGCCAAGCCGCGTCAGATCCCGGTCAGGGTGAGCGGCGCCAGCAACTAAAGTCCGGCGGCATAAGCGAAAGTTCCGTCTTCTATAGAAGACGGAACTTTTTGTTGGCCTTGGCGCTAGCTGTTCGCGGCTCCCCAGCCACCGCCGCCGGGCGTCGCGATGATGACCCGATCGCCCGCGTCCAGTTGCGCCGTATGTTTGCCGCCGACGATCTCCGGCGCCCCCCGGCGCAGGATCGTATTGACGCCACATTGTCCCGGCGCGCCACCCTGGCTGCCATAGGGCGGCTGCAACCGCCGTTCGGAGCTGATGGTGATCCGCGCCGGCGTCAGAAACTCATATTCGCGTATGATGCCGTTTCCGCCACGATTACGACCCATCCCGCCACTGTCTTCGCGCAGCTCGCAACGTCGAATGCGCATCGGCAAGCTGTACTCGAGCGCTTCCACCGGCGTATTCAGCGTATTGGTCATGTGGCACTGCCGCCCGGATAGACCGGGACCGGCGCTCGAGCCGCCGTGACCGCCGCCCAGCGTCTCGTAATAGACGAATTGAGCGCCGTCGACCAAGCCGCCCACGGCGAAATTGTTCATGGTGCCTTGCGACGCCGCTGGAATGACATCCGGCAAAGCCTTCGCCAGGGCGCCCAGCACCGTATCGACCACGCGCTGGCTCGTTTCCGTATTGCCGACTACCACAGCTGCCGGGAAGCGCGGGTTCAATACGCTCCCCGGCGGCGTGACCACCCGCACAGGCTGGAAGCAACCGTGGTTCACCGGCACATCCTCGCTGGCCAGCAGGCGCACACAGTACCAAGTCGCCGACTCTACAATGGCGGTTACGGCGTTGACGTTGCCGGCAACCTGTGGCGCGCTGCCGGCGAAATCGACCGTCATCTCCCGCCCGCGTACTGTCACCGCCACGTTGATTGGGATTTCAAACTCATTCTGACCGTCGCCTTCCATGGCGTCGCGGAAGCGATAAGTGCCGTCAGGTATGCCGTCGATCACCGCTTCAGTCATTTTTCGCGAATAGTCGAGCAAGGCTTCAGCGTGTTCGATGGTGCTTTCCACACCATGATTGATCATCATGTCGCTAAGCCGGCTTTCGCCCACGCGGTGCGAGGCCAACTGCGCTTCAATGTCGCCCAAACGCTCTTCGGGATCGCGGCTGTTGGCTACGATCAAAGCCAAAGCGCCCTCGTTTGTCCAGCCGCTCAAGCGCAGCTTCAACGGGGGAATAATGACGCCTTCTTGATACAGCTCGCTGCTCAAGGGCAAGGAACCGGGCGACATGCCGCCGACATCGGCGTGGTGGGCGCGGCTGGCGACGAAGTAGCAGAGATCGCCCCCGGCGAAGACAGGCGAGATCATAGTGATATCCGGTAGATGCGTGCCGCCGTGATAGGGATCGTTCAAGACGATGACATCGCCGGGGAAAAACTCCTCAAATTCTTCGACCGCGGCCGCCACTGATGCCGGCATGCTGCCCAGATGAACCGGGATATGCGCCGCCTGCGCAATCATGCGCGCCCCCGAATCGAATACCGCGCAACTGAAGTCGAGCCGCTCGCGGATATTTGGGCTGAAGCTGGCGCGCCGCAAAGTCACGCCCATCTCTTCGGCAACCGCGGCAAATTGATTCTTGAAAACTTCCAAACTGATGGCGTCAACCGTCATCGCGCATCGTCCTTCACCTTAGACTGGTCAAACACATACTAGCGCAGTAAAGCCTTAAGGCAAACTTGTAGCGCATCAGGTAGTGTGTCGAAATCGGTTGAAATAGAAAATAACTGCCTCTACAGTTTCAACCATAAATGATACCTGTAGGGGCGGCTAGTGAGCCGCCCGTTCCTTCACTAACTGTTTTCGGGCGTTTCAGCGAAACGCCCCTACACCTCGTTTTCAGATTCTCATTACTTTCTTGGATCTACTGAGAAATGATCTATTTGACTTTGTGTTCTTTGAGTGTTTGTGGTAAATAGGCTTTTGAATGGTAACATAATCACCCTGAAATAGCGCAGTAGCATTCCAGAAAGGACGCGCAATTTGCGGATTCTCCTTTTTGCCAACGGCGTGGCGAAAGACGGAACCATGGTGAGGCGGGCGCTGGAAGCGGCGGGCGCCGCTCATATACTGGCTGCGGATGGCGGCGCGCTTAATGCGCTGAAATTTGGTCTCGCGCCACAGACGATCATCGGCGACCTGGATTCGCTCAGCGGGGAGCAGGTAGAGGAGTTTAGCGCCGCCGGCACCGAGATATTACGCTTCCCGACCGAAAAGGACGAAACCGATTTGGAACTGGCGCTGCAATGGAGCGTCGACAAAGGCGCGAGCGCGATTGT
Source organism: Anaerolineae bacterium (assembly GCA_034420635.1). Lineage (GTDB taxonomy): Bacteria > Chloroflexota > Anaerolineae > Aggregatilineales > Phototrophicaceae > UBA6055. The sequence continues at coordinate 13,976 of DAOULD010000201.1, forward strand.
TATCTTGGGCGCTCTGGGCGGCCGCTTCGATCAAACGCTGGCGAATGTGTATTTGCTGGCGCTGCCGAGTCTGCAAGATATTCAAATCGAACTGGTCGACGGTGAACAGAATATCCGACTCCTGCGACCGGGTACACACAGCATTGCCGGGCGTACCGGCGACACAATTTCGCTGATCCCGCTGGGCGGGGAGGCTCGCGGGATCACCAGCCGCGGGCTCAAATACCCTCTGCGTGATGAATCGCTCGAGTTTGGTCCGGCGCGCGGCATCAGCAATGTCATGCTCTGCGATAGCGCCAGTCTCGAGCTCCGCACTGGTCTGTTGCTCATCATACATACCCGCGGCCGCGCCTAATGACCGCCTGCACGATCATCAAACGCGATGCGCTGGGCAGGGACGAATTGTCCTACCAGGGCGTGCTGCGCGAGATTTGCGGAGAGTACGTCTGTATCGAAGCCGAATTCGGCTTTGCCGACCGTGACCTGGGCTATGTCCAATTGCGGCGCGGCGATGTTTTCCGCGAGTGGTTCTTCCGCGATCGCTGGTTCAATATCTTCCGCGTGAGTGACGGTCGGGACAAGCAACTCAAAGGATGGTATTGCAATATCACGCGCCCCCCGCAATTTGGTCCCGACTGGATCGCGGCGGAGGACCTCTGTCTCGATGTCTTTGTCTATCCCGACGGGGGGACGCTTCTGCTCGACGAAGATGAATTTGTCACCCTGGATCTGTCGGAAAAAGAGCGGAGGACGGCGCGAAAGGCGGTCCAGGAAATTCAAGAAATGGTGCGCTTGCGCTTGGCGCCCTTTGACGAGATTTCATCGGGGACGGGAAAACCGAACTGAACAAGCGAGAAACCGCTTGGCCGCTCGTCAGTTCGGTTCTGTAGGTCCCGATACAACCGCAAAAATCGGCGCTCCGGGATCACTCCAAATCGGGTCGGATGACCAGCACGGGCACGTTGACATCGTGCATGACTTTGTTGGCCACGCTGCCGAAGACCAGCCGCACCAATCCGGAATGTCCGTGCGTAGTCATCACCACCATATCGATGTCTTCTTCTTCGACATAATCGCAGATATGTTGGGCGATACCGACGGCGTCAATGATGTGCAGCCTGCAGTCCACGTTTTCGTCACGTATCTCGTTGCGCAAGCTCAGTAGATGTTGCTTGATCTCCTCGCGGATGCGATTGGCCAATTCGTATTCGCCCGCAATCGCCAGCGAATCAACAAATTCGTGCATCGGTGGCGTGAATACGTGCAGCAATATGACCTCGCCGCCGCCGACTCGCGCGAAGTCGACCGCGTAAGGAATTGCGCGCTCGCTCCAGGCGGAACCATCGGTGGGAACTACTATTTTCTTTAACGGACGGTGTTGGAACATCTGATCCTCACTTTACTGAAACCGTTTCCTACTAACAAAGTATAACATAAACTCATTAGATTTTGGGAGATTTCCCGTTGATGCCCTGATGACATGACAGGTTTGCCGACCCAAGGCATGCTTGCGGCGGGTCAGCCACCGGCGTGGGTCAGTGTCGCCGGGCTGTGCCTACGCGCCCTACGCGACCTGTGGTGAAAAAATATCTCGGTGTCCTCGGTGTTGTAGGTCAGTGTCTACGCGACCCTCGGTGGTTAAAATCTCTCAGTAAATGCAAGTAAGTCGTGCGAATAATTTGATGAAATATAGAAAACTACAAAATAATCGAATCCCGTAGGGGCGACCAATCTGGTCGCCCGAAACCGCGCCATCGCATCGA
>DAOULD010000202.1:0-8535 GCA_034420635.1 Anaerolineae bacterium
GAGGCACAGAGCGCACAGAGATTTCAAGAAAAAACTTCGTGTTCTTCGTGTCTTTGTGGTTAATTTTGCTTTTGAATGGCAAAGCCATGTAATTTGCCAATAATCTGAAATGCACCCCAAGGCCGACAAATAATTGACGCTGGTCTCCGCATGCAAGTAAAATGACGAGATATGAGCTTATGCGCGAGGACAGACATGCCCGAAGCCAAGATCAAGACCGCCGGCGGAAACGGCAACTTTGAAGAAGTCATCGCGAGCGCAACACCGGAAGTTCAGGCGCTTGCCCGCGAAGCGCGCGCCCTGCTGGCCGATGTCATGCCCGGCATCACCGAGGTGCCCTGGGCGCAGCAGAAGATCGCCGGTTACGGCGTCGGTCCCAAGAAGATGTCCGAACACTTCTGTTATCTCGCGCCCTTCAAAAAGCACCTGAACCTGGGCTTCTTCTACGGCGCAGACCTGCCCGATCCACAGAACTTGCTGGAAGGCGCGGGCAAGGACCTGCGGCATATCAAGATCCGCAGCGCGGAACAACTGGGGCAGCCCGCCGTGCGCGCCCTGATCGAGCAAGCCAGCCGGCACTTGCCCAAGCTAAAATGAGCGACGCCGATTTCCAGCGCGTCGCCGCGGCAATCGCCGAGTATGACGGCAAAGATACCGGCAGCTTGGCGGCTATCGCCGCGCGGATTGACCCTTCGACGGCGGTCTTGCAAGGTCTCTGTGACCTCGCCGGCAGCGATGAAGCGCGCATTCAGAGCGCCTCGTCCTGGCTGCTGCGACGCTATGTGAGCGCGGGAGCGATTCTGTCCCAAACGCAAAGCGAGCAGGCGCTGGCTGTCCTGACGGCCGGCCGCCATTGGGAAGCGCGCCTGCACGTCTTGCAAATGATGGGGGATTTGACGATCCCATCAAGTCGCGTCGAGCAATTGTGGCCCGCGCTCATCGAGCAGACGACGGACGTCAACAAATTCATCCGCGCCTGGTCCTATCACGGTTTGGCTGTGGTCGCCGATCAACATCCGCCCTATCGTGACTGCGCGCTCAACTTGCTGGCGGCGGCGGAGCAAGAAGAAGCCGCATCCGTGCGCGCGCGCATCAGACGGATCCGGGCGACATTCAAATGGGCGGGATAACCTAGAATGTTTGTCCGGTACTGGTGAATAAGAGTTTCGTTTATCCTTTTCAATGCGGTTATACAACTACTCCTAGCCGGAAAGCGGGCTACCTGATAGGTCGCCCCTACATTGCTTGTGTGTATGTTGTGGTTTGGATCGCCAAATGGCGGCATTTTTTGCTGTCGGACGGGTATTTGCGTCCATTTTCTTAACCATAAACTGAGTACCGGACAAGCCTTAGAGGCTAACGCAAACCCTCTACGGGCAGCAGCGTTCGCGCAATTTCGCCTTCTGTACTTTTCCCAGCGCGTTGCTAGGCAACTCGTCAGCGACCAGAACGCGACGCGGCGCCTTGTAAGCCGCCAGTTGACGGCGGCAATAGTCGATGATTTCGGCGCTGTCTATCGTTTCACCCGCGCCTGGCACGACAACCGCCACCACTTGTTCTCCCCATTCTTTGTCCGGGCAGCCGATGACTGCACAAGCCGCTATCGCCTCATGTTTCATCAGCGCCAGCTCGACTTCAGGCGGATAGATGTTCAAGCCCCCGCTGATAATCAGGTCCTTGGCTCGTCCTTTGAGCGTGTAATAGCCATCGGGCTCGCGCAGCGCCAGGTCGCCCGTCCGCAGCCAACCGTCGTCCGTGAATGCCTCCGCCGTCTTTTCCGGCTGTCTCCAGTAGCCGGCGAAGACGTGATCGCCTTTGATTTGCAGTTCTCCGACTTGATCATCCGGCAGGACAGCGCCGCTCCCGGGGTCGACGATACGCGCCGATACGCCAGGCAAGGGCATGCCCACCGCGCCAACGCGCCGTTCCCCGCGCAGCGGATTGGACAGGTTCATGCCCGTTTCCGTCATGCCATAGCGCTCCAGCAAGATGACATTGAAGGTCCGCTGATAGCCAAAAAAGAGGTCGTCGGGCAAGCGGTCGGAGCCCGATGTCAAGAGCCGCATAGCGCTGAGGTCGTAGCGTTTCTCGCCCGCCCATTGAACCAAGCGCCGGTGCATGGTCGGCACAGCCATGAACACGCTGAAGCGCCCGGACGTCAGCAAATCCAAGGTCGACGACGCGTCGAAGGAGGTTGTGAGCACGGCTGTCGCCCCCGCATGCAGCGCGCCGTGCAGCGCCACCACCAAGCCATGCACGTGAAATATCGGCAAGACGTGCAGCAGCACGTCATCTTCGCGCCAGCCCCAGGCTTCGTGCAGCGCGGCGATATTGGCGGTCAGGTTGCCATGCGTGATCCGCGCGCCTTTGGGACGGCTGGTCGTGCCACTGGTATACAGCATCATGGCAGTCTGGTTCGGATCCGTCGGCAAGGGCTGTCCGGGTCCGGACGGACTGTCTTCCAGCCAGTCCGCGCCGATGCGCTCCGGCTGATAAATGAATGACGTTTTTCGGTGATCGGGCAAATCGTCGGTGACGGCATTGATCAGGGGCGCGTCTTTGGCATCGGCGATGAAGACGCTTGCGCCAGAATCCTCCAGAAAATAGCGCAGTTCGGCTTCGGGATAAGCCGGGTTGAGCGGCAAGAAAATCGCGTCGATCTGCATTGCGGCCAGGTGAAAATAGATGAATGGCAGGGACTTGGGCAACTGCACGGCGACCCGGTCGCCGTGTTTGACGCCCAGTGAAAGCAAGTAGTCCGCTGTGCGGTTGACACGCCTCTCCAATTGCGCATAGGTTACCCGCAGCAGCCCGGAGTCGCTGATCAACTCGATAGCGGTCTTATCGGGGCGGTCTCTGTAATGTTGCGCAAGCGTATCGAGAAACATTTGCTTCGCCTTTCCCAGGTCATGAGCGGCATGCGCGGATATTTTACCGTCGCTCAGCGGCGAATTTCCTCAAATCAGGTCAAATAGCGGGAGACCCACTTCGCCGTGCCAGGAACACGCGCCCAACGGGATGGCTTCTCCAGACGGGATGTGAAGCAGACATAACAATTTGTTGAGCAAGTCCTATGGCAGGCAGGCAGCGACGGCGTCGAGATCCGCCAGATGACGGGTGGTACCAGGGAATCGGCACATCAGGCTGGCGGCGGCGCAACCCCAGCGCGCCGCTTCGGGCAGCGGCAGGTTCGTCAGCAAGCCATAGAGCAAACCCGACTTAAATGTGTCGCCGGCGCCGGTAGTATCGACGGCGGTGACAGCGGGGGGCTGAATCTGATACTGTTCGCCCTCTCTCATCAACAGGGTGACCGGTCCCGCCGCGTCGGTGATGATAACATGGCAATCGCCCGCTTCCCGCAGCTTCCGCGCCAGCGCCAGGGGCTCGCGCCCCGGCATCCTGCTACGCGCGATCGAGGCCGAAATGACCAGCAGATCGACATAGGACAGCAGCGCGTGATCCGTCGCGTAAATGTCATTGATCAGCACGGGGATGTCGCGCGCGACAGCCAGCCGAGCGGCTCGCAAGCGCGGCTCCAGCGGACCCGACATATCAAGGTTGAGCCATTCGACGCCGCGCAGCATCTCTGGTTCCAACTCGGTGATGCGCAACTCGTCGAGCCAGTGCATGATGAAGCTGCGTTCGCCATCCGGCGTGACCAGGCATTGACAGCGCGGACTGCGGTAGCCGGAATGGCAGGCGACATAAGTCGTGTCGAGATGTTCCAGCGCGCCGAGCAGGCTCCGGACCGTATCGCCGGGGCGGTCGTCGCCGAGATCGTGACCCAGCAGCCGCGTGGCGATGCCCCAATTCGCCAGCCACATGGCGCTGTTGGCCGCGGCGCCGCCCACGTTTTCAAATTCATCCCGGGTGTTGCCGGCACGGTTCAATGTGGGCAGACGGTCTAACTTGAGGTAGATATCGAGGTCGATTTCGCCGTAGCAAAGGACGCGGGGATCTGTCATGGGTTGGTTCTGCAAGGGCGACCCGGCGGGGTACGTTGAAATTCTACCCCACCCCCCGACCCCCTCCCCAAAGCATCAGGGAGGGGGAGCTTAGAGAGCCGCTATGAATCATTATGGACTTTCGTTTGTATGTGATAGGGACAAGGCTTGGTCGGAAGTCGTAATTCTCAACAGCGTCCGGCGGGTCGTCCCTACCACAGTTCTTAGTTTCTACAGGAATTCTATGCGCAAGCGCGACTAAACCGGTCGTACCTCGACATCTTCGCAGCCGATCCTGCCCTCTTCCGCGATAAGCGCGATGCCGCCGCCGCTGAAGCGCGCCTCCGGATCTTCGGCTTTGACGCGCAACGCCCCGTTGACATAGCCAGCCAAGGTATTGCCTTCGACCTTGAGCGTGAGTTGGTATTCGTCCCCGAAGGTCCAGCCCTCGTCGGCTTGCGCAAGAACGGTGTCCTTACCTTCGCAGGTAGAAACCAGGCGCGTGCGCTCTTGGTCGCAGAGCAGCGCGTAGTGGCGCTTCATGCCCTGGACGCGCGCGCCCAGCCCACCGGCTTTGCACATATGGGGCGTCATCTTGGCGCTGACCTGATAGTCGGTCCAATCGCGGCAGCCGGTCATCATCAGCCCGCGCCCCTCGTTTTGGATCAGACGGTAAGTTTCCGGATAAAAGTCGAAAAATACCATTTTGCCCTTTGCGGCGTCGAGACCGTTAACCCAGGCGCGCTTCCACATCATGCCGCCCAGCTTACGGTCCCAGCGGGCGAAATTCCGCGCGTGGGGACGTTTCAGGCGGACGTTGGGCGCGCCGTCCCAGGTCAGCCAATCGAGATAGACGCGCCCGCTGGCGCCGCCTCGCCCGCTGATCTGAAGGCCGACCTTGGCGATGGGATAGCCTTCCAGATCCGGCACTTGCCAGACGAGTTCAGCCGACTGCCCCGCGGAAAAACTATCTCCCGATCCGGTCAGCACAACGAGATTGTCGTCGCGGTCGTAATGCTGGACATACAGCGAGACCTCAACCTCGCTGTCATTCTCATCCGCGGAAAGCACGCGCGCGCGGACCGTCTGGCCTGGAGAGAGCCTGGGGCTGGCCATCAGGCTATAACCTGGACCGTCGAAGTGATTATTGACTTCAAGGGAGGGCACAAAGGTGGCGGTCTCGACGCGTCCAACGCGGCCGGGCGCCAAACCGGCGTAATCCAGCGCCAGCAGGCGCTCGCCGTTTAAGCTCAGATCGGGCGCCTGGACGTTGCTGATGGCGCAGACATCGCGCGAGTCGATCGCCTCGTCATTCATGAAGCCTTGGACCGCACCGGGCAAGTCGAAGTGGTAGCGAGCGCCGTCTTTGGGCGCAATCGGCGCCAAGCCTTGCAGCGCGCGTCCCGTATTCACCAGGCGTACGGTTTGTGTGGCGGCATCGGTGATAGCATTACCTCCATCGGCGGTGGGGATATACATGCGGTCGGCCACCGGTCCGCGGTAGTCAGGTCCGGTTTCCAGTCCCGCCAAGCCGTCTTTGATGCCCATCAGACAGCCGACATTGCCGGAATTGCAGTCGGTATCCCAGCCGCAGGTATTGACGATCATCAGCGTGCGCTGGAAGTCGTCATCGCCATAGAGCATCGAGAAAACGATCAGCCCGTGATTGGGGATCATGTGGCAGTTGCCGCCATAGATGTGGTAGCCATAGCGCTCCGCCAGCAGTTCGCGGCCTTTCCGCCAATCGGGCTCTTTGGCGTGCCATTCGCGGATGTCGTTGATCATATGATAAATGATGGAATCGTCCGGTATCACGGAAAGACCGGTATCAATGAGCTTGTTGATGTCGGACTCGACAAAGGCAGCCGCTTCCATCGCCGCCAGGCACTGCGCGCCGTAGATCGCTTCGCCACCGTGGCTGACACATGCGGCGCGCCCGGCCAGGTCGGCGGCGAATTCGGGATCGCCCGGCGCGACCATCGCCCAGCCATCAATGAAAATCTGAGAGCCAATCTGCTCGGCGACGACCTTGCCGTTAAGCTCCACCGAGCCGCTGAGCGGCGGTTCGTAGCCATATTTCAGCCGCAAATAGGCTGTGTGTTCGGTAGAATTGCCCATGCCGCCCCACCACAGCACTGTCTGCTCTTCGACCAGGTAATTGAGCCAGGTCTGTCCGATCTGCGCGGCAGTGAGATCGCGATTGAAGGCGTAATCTTCCAGCGCGCGGACAAAGGTGAAAGTGCCGGAAATATCATCATCGGTGACGATCAATGGAACGTTGAGTCGGTCGTGTACGTAATAGTTGATTTCGCCAAGATGCTCCGTGATCGCTTCGTAGGACCAGCCTTCAAAGGGGCGGCCCAGATAAACGCCGATCAACTTGCCAAGCACGCCGGCATAGACCCGTTCCAGATAATCATTTGGCAAAGTCATCAATTATTCTCCTCCATTCAGCAAATCAGTGAAATCCGCATTTCTTGACTGCGCCTCGTGCAGCTGACGCTTCTGCAGCTTGAGCGTCAAGTTGGTCAAATCCCGCGCGATCGGTCCTAGATCGACGCGATTGGCGCTGTTGATCTGATTCATCCAGTCCCCGCGGATCGCGTCAGCGCCATGCAGCGCCCCGACGATCGCGCCCGCCATACCAGCGATGGAATCGTTGTCGCGCCCGTAGTTTGTGCCGCCGAATACGCCGCCTTCGAAGTCCCCGCCGGTGACCACCAGGAAAGCGAGCGCAATCGGGACCTCTTCAATGCTGTGCTCGCGGCTGGGCATCCAGTGATTGGTACCGGGCACGCCCCGCCCTTTGAACGTCTCGCTGGCGGTATCGTAGGGGCGCATGGCGTCGCGCAGGGGATGAATCGCTTCCTTCCAGTCGCTATGCTTTTGCGCGGTCTCGACGACGGATTCAATAGCTTTCTTCGTGCCTTCTTTAGCCAGGGACAAAACAGCCTCAATGATCGAATCTACCGTCGCTGATGGTTTGAAGGCTTCCGCTACAGCCGTCGCCATGACAGCCGCGGCTTCCAAGCCGAAGCTCTGCTGGTGCGCGCTGAAAACGTCTACCGCTTCGCGATAAGCGCTTTCCGGGTCGCCGGCGTTGACGATGCCGACAGGCGCCGCATACATGGCCGCGCCGCAGTTGACCATATTGCCGATGCCGCCTTGCCGCGGCTCGGCGTTGGCCAGGCGCAGGCGCATCAGCAGCCATTTTTCCGGGTAAAAGAGGCGGTCAACCAGTTTCATGTTTTGACCGCGCTCGGGGACCCAGCGGTCTTCGTCCGCGATCAGCGGGACGATGCGCCGGGCGAAGGAATAGGCGTCCAGGTGGTCGCCTTCTTCAATATAGCAGCGGGCGAGCAACTGCACCATGTGCGTATCGTCGGTGTAGCGACCGTCGCCCTTGCCAATGTCGGAGGGTCCATCCCAGCCCTCGACGAAATCGGTGATGTAGCCGTAGCGCGCCCGGATATCGGCCGGCATGCGCCCCTCGGCAGGCGCACCTATGGCATCACCTACGGCGCCGCCGTAGAGACAGCCCAGCACTTTGTCATATAAACGAGAATCTTCAATGGGGGTCATTATGACTCCTGTTGGATTATTCAATCGGGCGACCTGATAGGTCGCCCCTACATTTTTTGCGCTTCGGCGGGCGACACGAGCGTCGCCCCTACAAGTATCAACTTGATGTCTGGACCCAACACGATGGTTGGAATTGTCGCCGGGCGGCTAGGTCTTGATGCCGCCTTCAGCCAAGCCCTCGATGAACTGGCGCTGCAGCGCCAAGAACAGCACCATGACGGGAAAGATGATGATGATGGCGCCGGCGCTGGTCAGCGCCCAGTCGCGGTCGAAGCGGTCGACGAATTTATAGAAGCTAGTCGTCACCGGGAATTGGTTCGGGTCGTGGATGAAGGTCAGCGCGAGCAAGAACTCGTTCCAGACACCCAAGCCAACAACCAAGCCGACGGTTAGGAAACCGGGCTTGGTCAAGGGAAGCACGATGCGCGTCAGGACCTGGAATTCGTTGGCGCCGTCGACGCGGGCGGCGTCTTCAAGCTCGGTGGGCAAGTCGATCATATAGGAGCGCAGCAGGAAGATGGTCAAGGGCGCGTTGCCAGCGACATAGACCATGACCAGCAAGAACCTGGCATCCACGCCAAGCCGCTTCAAGGCGTTAATTTGGACGAAGAGCGGGACGATATACATCCAGAGCGGGATGGTCGAGGCGACCAGGAAATAGAGCATGAGCAAGTCGGAGCCAGGAGGCCTTTTGCGCGCCAGGGCGTAGGCGGCCAAACCGCCCAATACCAGTTCAGCGGCGATGGTGGCCACGACATAAACCACGCTGTTACCCATGGTGGTGGCGAAATTGCCTCTTTCCCAGGCATTGGGGAAGTTCTCGGCGACGACATTGACCGGCGGACCCAGCGGGTTTTGACCGATCTCGAAATTCGTTTTGACCGAGTTGAAGGACAATACCAGGAGCGGAATGACGGCGAAGGCGGTCAGCAGCAGCAAGACCGTATGGTTGAAGACCAGCAGCCGGCTTCGTTCTCGGCTATGCCCGCGCTGTAGTACGGTGTCCCGC
>DAOULD010000203.1:0-61631 GCA_034420635.1 Anaerolineae bacterium
CGTTCCTTTTTCATGCTTATTTCCTCGTGAATGGTGTTGAAAACCGAATACGATGAGAAATATTGATCAAAGTGGATTATGTATCTGGCAATATTGGATCTTAAAACAAAGGCTTTGAACTGGCGGCTTAGTTGTGCCAGTTGGGCGGCGCGGAAAAGTCGAATCCCTCAAGCGCTTTTTCACGCTGAATGACTGCCACCAGCGCCTCAAATTCTTCGCGACAATCGCCCCAGTAATGCATGAACTTTTTCATTTCTGGCAAGATCTCGTCCAGATCGGCGCCGTTCGCGACCTGTTCCGCCAACTGCGTGATCTTTTCGCAGCAGTCATTGCAGTCCATTTTGATCAAGGTTTCATCGGCCGGAGCGTTGACGATGAAGTCGACGAGTTTTCCCAGTTGATCGCCATCAGGTTCTTGAGACATGGCGGCTGCTCCAAATACTGTCGCTATGTCTTTTGGACGAAGGACCTGCTGGGAATCTTACATGGAGCCGTTTTCGTCCAGGATGTCGCGCAGAACGTAATGTTGAAGTTGTGGTAAGCTGGAGAAGCAAGTGAATCCACGGCTGCTTGCTGCCTTTAACGTGTCGTCATCTTCGTCGATGAGCAACGCGACAGCGTCGCCCCTTCCGGTCTGAATGCCCTGAGGCCATGCTAGGTCGAGGGTGGCAATTAGCTCGTTATCTGCGCCGACTAATTCATAACCCAGCTCGCCTCGTGGCAGGCTCTGGGCTTCCATCCAGCGCATCGCTTCGTTCAGCGCCGCTTCTTCTTCGTCGCTGGCGATGTGGATGGGGCGGGCGCGGGCTGCCTGGTCGCGGGTGAATTTAGACGCATCGGTTTTGGGAATAGCGCCTTGCAAAAGCTGGTCGAGGAAGTTGTTGGCGGCTTGGGCGAGCAGCTTACGGCGGGCGGCAAGAAATTCGTGATAATTCTCGATTTTCCACAGTTCGGGGTCGTCGGGAATCCAGTGGGAAGCGAGGACGCCGGGATGTTTGGCTTCGTAGTGTGGGAAGTACTTCTCGGGAGGAACTGACCCTATTCTCATATTTGTTTCTTTGGTCAAGAAGGTAAAGTTAGCGAGTGCGTTAACGTCGTTTCGCCAATGGTATCCGTGGTTCCGCAGCATGGCTTTGGGGAATATATGGTGAAGCTCTAGCTGTGAATTCTTTCCAAGCATATGCATGCGCAATTCGACGCCGCTGTCAACATCACGAGTGCCGTAAACGCGCGTCAGCATATATAACAAAGGATAGTATCGGCTGCCGCGAGTCGCGCCGATGAAGTTTTCCGGCTCTATCCGCAGACTTCCGCGATTTTGACGCAGATTGTCGATCAGCGCGCCGATAGGGTCTTCATTCTCATCAACCGCCATGATGTCTTGCCTGATGACTGTTTCCACCGGTCCAGAGTAGCGTCCCCATATCATGGCATGAACGTACCAGAAGAGTAGTCGGTCCTGCGCTTTGTGATCTGGCGGTGATTCTAGCGTGTCGAAATAGCGTACAATAGCTGCTTTTGAATTCGGGCTGCCCAAAACTTTGTGATGATCCAAACCCAGCCGCCCTGAGATAAGATTAAGCGTACGGTCGATATGCTTTTCTGTACGCTGAATGCTATCTTTTATCTGCTCTGACGAAATCTCTTGCCTGTCCAACTCGGCAAAATCGGATTGGCCAGTTATGAGCGCATTCATACAGCGTAGTAACCAATCAAGATTGAACCAATATCCGCGTTTCGCCCATTTATCTAAGCGCTTCTGCATTTCTACACGAGCTTGGGGCCAATCCGCGCAGATCTTCGCCAATGCCAAATCGCCCTTGGACAGCTTCGTGCCACCGCTATTCACTTGATTAAAGATATCTACAACATCATCCATCTTTGTGATTTTATCGGCGATGATTTCTACATGAAACGAGAAACCCTTTATTGTCTCTATCGCAGTAAGTCGATTATGGTACGTTTTCGGATCTGGATACTTCATGATGATATCAAAGTAATGTCCCACGCCCTTTTGCATCAATTCTGTAACCGAAATCCAAAGTGGATTATTTTGCATCTTGGTAGGACCGTAAAACTCGAATTCTTCCGTCTCGAGATTGAAATACAGATTGAGGAAGGCGCTGCTGTCACCATTGCAAAATGGCGGTGCTTTCCCTTTGACGATTCCATAAAGCGAGGTAACACGCTGTTGCCCATCTAGCAGCAATTCATTTACACCAAGTGCCAGCGGCTGGTCGCCCTTTACATCCTGCTGACGGGCCTGGGTCTTCCACACGAGCAGGCTTCCAATCGGGTAACCATTGTAGAGCGAACGCATCAATTCTCGAACTTGTCTTCGCTTCCATACATATCCACGCTGAAACTGAGGCAGCGTCATCGCATTCATGTCTATATTGGCTATGATTACAGCTAGCTTCATTTCTCACCCTTCCCACGTTTCCCAACCCATTTTATCACACTACACCCCGCCCCTTCCGCCCCCGCGCAGCCGCCAGCAACTCCCGCGCTGATTGCACCCCGGCCGCGCCGGCCGCCCCCAGCATCTCCGCCAATTCGCCGATGCGCGCGTCATCGTCGCCTAACGCCTGAACCCTCGTCGACACTCCCGCATCCGCGATTTCTTTATGGGCGCGGAAATGGATATCGGCGTAAGCCGCCAATTGCGGCAGGTGCGTCACGCAGAGGACTTGGTGCTCGCCCGAAAGCGCCCAGAGCTTCTCGCCGACGACGGCGCCGATGCGCCCGCCGATGCCTTGGTCGACCTCGTCGAAAATCAGTATCGGCGTCTGGTCGGCGGCGGTGAGCACGCGTTTCAGCGCCAGCATGATGCGCGCCGCTTCGCCGCCGGAGGCCACTTTCGCCAAGGGCAGCGGCGGCTGCCCGGGGTTCGCGCTCAGCATGAATTCGACATCGTCCATGCCCTTGCCATCGAATTTGTAGCGCGTGTCGCCGACGATGCAGCCCGACGGATGCTCCGCCTGCGCCAGATGTACCTCAAAGCGAGTCCTCTCCATGCGCAATTCCTGCAGTTCGCGCATGACCGCTGCGGCCATTTCCCTTCCGGCCTCGGCGCGCGCCCGGCTTAGGCGCAGGCTGATATCGCCGATTTGAAGGAGCAGACGCCGCTCCCGCAGCCGCAACTCAACCAGGCGTTCTTCGCCCTGGTCAATGTTCTCAAGTTCTTTTGTGGCATCGGCCGCGTAAGACAGGATGCCGGCGATATCCGCCGCTTGAAAACGCCGCTTGAGCGCGCGAATCAATTCCAGCCTTTCTTCCAATTCGTCCAGGCGGGCGGGATCGAATTCGATTTCGTCGGCATAGCGCGCTATTGTCAGCGCCAGATCTTGCGCCCCCTGTGTCAGGTCCTCGGCCAGTTGCTGCTCGCCAGTCAAGTCGGCATCGATCTGCGCCAGCTTGGACAACGAGGCTGCTACTTGCATGAAACCGTCGACCAGTGGCAGCCCGGCGCCACGATCGTCGCCATTGAGCAGTTGCGCGCACTCCCGCGCGAGCGTCGCAAGCTGCTCGCTGTTGGCCAGGCGATGTCGCTCGGCTAGCAGACCGGCTTCTTCGTCGGGCGCTAACGCGGCCGCGCTGATCTCTTGAATTTCGTGACGAAGCAGGTCCGCTCGACGTTTCAGCGTCTCCTTGTCCTCACGCAGCAGACGCATCTCGCCTTGCGCAGCGGTCAAATCCCCTACCAGCGTTGCTAGTCCATCGCGGACATCCAGCAAATCCGCGTAACGATCGAGCAGATCAATATGATGCCGAGGGCGAAACAGCGACAGATGTTCGCTTTGGCCATGAATATCGAATAGCATCTGGCCGATTTCCCGCAACAATGCGGAGTTGACGGCTACGCCATTGACGCGCGCGCTGGAGCGACCGCGCTGACGTATCTCGCGCTGGATGCTGAGATACCCGGTATCCTCATCAAGCAGATCCTCGCGCTCCAGCACTGCCTTGATTGCGCTTCGATTGCGCCCGTCCAGCGTGATGAAGCCTTCAATGCTGCAGCGTTCTGTCCCGCCGCGGACGAAGGCTGGATCGGCTTTTGCGCCGAGGAGCAGTTCGACGGCGTCAACCAGGATCGACTTGCCGGCGCCCGTTTCCCCGGTGATGACATTGAAGCCGGAGCCAAAGGAAAGCTCCAACTCGTCTATGACGGCAAAATTGCTGATACGCAGTTCTTCTAACATGGATGAACGGTCAAATCATCGTCCGTTTTAGATGGACACCTTGAAGCGGGCGAATGCGGCAGACGTAGTCAACGCCAAATAAATCACTGTGAAGATTCCCAGACCTGTCAAAAGCAGCCCTGCGGCCAAGCCGCCTGTCAATACGCCAGCCGCGCAAACGGCGCCGCTGTAGCGCCCGCGCCTGCGGCCGGTCACTTGCAGCGCGATCTGCGCGATCATGCCTCCCAGCGCCGGCGCGATCACGATGCCCAAGAGCAAAATTCCGCCAAGCAGCGTAGTGACAAAAGCAGCGATCGCCCCACCTATCAGTCCCACGACGGCGACTAGGGCGTAGTCCAGTGAGGTTCCCTCGAAGAACTTGTTCTCGTGGCTGCGCACGCATTGGCGACAAGTGTAGCCCACCGGCGTTCTTTTGGCACAGTCGATGCACATGTAACGTTCACAACGGTTGCAGCGTAACTCGGTGTCACGCTCGGGGTGCACGGCACAGTAGTGTATATCACCCTCGAAGGGGATATCCGGCGCGTTTTCACTCATGGCTGCCTCGTATCCTTTTGACTCTCATTCGCCGACTGTTATTCGTCGAAAGTCATGCGTCGCGGACCGTGCCGATTGACGCGCGGTTCCATCCGATCGAGCAGGGAACGATAGAAGTAATTTCGATCGCGCAGGCGCGCGAATTTGCTGACCGGCTCGGCAGAAGTGATGCGGATGTGCTGGTTTTCCGACAGTTCCGCGACCACGCGTCCGTCAACGGTCAGCACGACCTGATGTCGGTTTTCGCGGGTCGGCTCGATATCTACAACGGCGCCGCGCGACAGAACAATCGGCCGCTCCATACTCAAATGCGGCGCCATCGGCGCCATCAGGATATTGCGCAGTTCCGGCGGGAGGATTGGTCCCCCGGTCGCCAGCGCATAAGCGGTCGAGCCGGTCGGCGTGGAGACGATCAAGGCATCGGCGTTGTAGGTGGTCGCCCAGTGTTTGTCGATATAGCTGTTGATCTGCACCATGCGCCCGAAGACGCTGCCGCTGATGACGACGTCGTTGAGCGCGTTATAGCTGCTCAGTTCGGTGCGCTTGTCCTGCATCACCGCCGCGCGCAGCATCATGCGTTCTTCGATCCAGTAGTCGCCGCAGAGCAATTGATCCAGTCCGCTTTGCCAATCGTCAGGGCTCTTGATCTCGGTCAGGAATCCCAGCCAGCCCATATTGATGCCCAAAACCGGCACGTCATGTTCGGCGCAGACGCGTCCCGCGCGCAGCATGGCGCCATCACCGCCGATGGCCATCACAATATCGGCTTCCGCCACGTCGTTTACGACGCTGTCCTCATCCCAAACGGTATAAAGCCAATTCGCGATCCCGCGCTGACTGAGGATCTTGGCGATATCCCGCGCGACCGGGTGCGTATCCGGACGCGAGGGATGCGCGAGTACGCCTATGCGCTTGATCTTGGTCAAACCGGGCTTCTTTCGCTTTGTCGAATGTCGACACAATTATGACGCAGTTTGAGCGCCAATCCTATACAAAACATGGCGAGGAAATGCTGCCGAGGATCCGCTGCCGCGAGCAGGCGGAAGTCGCGCTTCGGGTCAGGTGGACATAGGTCTTCAGGGAAGAGGTCGGGTGATGGTTGAGCAGATTGGCGGATTTGCCGAAGATTGGCAGTGATTTGCCGCGTTTGCCGGATTTCGGCAAATGATTTCGGAGATGCGGCAAAGGCCGCAGGCTGGCGCCGGCGGGTGAAGTCTCTTTGACAGGCGTCCAGTTTGTCGGAGCCGCTACAGCTGGGTGTAACGTCGGCGGTGGCGACACAATACCGGACAAGCCTTGTAGTAGCGACACTCACAGTCGCCCGAAGTCTGTAATCAAAGGGTTCTCTTTATTCTGCTTACTTCCCCCGCGCTATTTTGGAAACTCGACCGGCAGTGGATTTGACATTTCATCTGCATTGAATCTAATATTAATGATGTGACGACACATTAATTACTGCTTTAGAGGAGAAATCCAATGCCTAAATTACTGCTCGTTTTTCTGTTGACGCTGCTGTTAGTTTTCCCGGCGTCAGCCCAAGATGATAGTACCCCGACAATCGCCATTCTGCGCTTCGGTCCGCTGCCGAACGTCGAGATCATTGAAGGCGCCATCCTCGACGTTCTGGAGTCCTACGGCTTTATTTCGACGGAGGAGAACCGCATTTTCGAAGCGCGGCGCAACTACGATGGCGATCATATTACGATCTATTGGGGCGACGCCGGCTTTGATTATCCGACAGTGAATCTCATGCTGGAAGACGCGCTGGATAAAGAAGTCGACGTGCTGATCACGCAGGGAGCGACGGTGACCCAAACCGCCATCCTTCTCACCAGCGAAATGGAGGCGCCGACGCCGGTGATTTTTGTATCGACGCCTTATGAGGGCGGCATCGCCGCCGAAGCCGCCTGCGTCAAACCGGATCATGTCGCCGGGGTGTCCGCCGCGCTGTCATACGATTACGCCTTTTCCGTGCTGCTCATGCAGGATCCTGACATTGAGCGGGTCGGCGTGATCCACAGCATAAGCGATGCCTCCGGCCGATTGGGCGCCGAGCAGATTATGGAATCCGCTGAATCATTGGGCATCGAGGTACATACAGCCGGAGTCGTCTCTTTGTCGGATTTACGCCCGGCCGCTAATGCCCTGGTGGATGCCGGGGTCGGCGCGCTCATGCTCCCGCTTGATACAATCACTTCGAGCGGATTGCCCGTCATCACCGAAATCGCCAACGAAATTGGCTTGCCGGTGTTCTATCCCAGTTTCAGCGCGATCTATTACGGCGCCACCATTGGCGCGGGCTCGTCGCCAATGTACGCAAATGGCATCAATCTCGGGCGCATTTTGACGGCGCATTTGAACGGCGACGTGGATCTTGCGCGCCTCGGCATCGGCACAACCGGGGATTTCTTCATCGGCGTCAATCTGGATTCGGCTGAAGCGCAAGGCGTCGATATCAGCGAAGCGGTGATGGACGAAGCCATCGCCGTAATCCAGAGTGGCGGGACGACCAGGCTGCACCCGGACTTGCTGGCGGTAATTGCGCGGCGCGGCAGAGTCATCCCGCTGGAACAACGCCAGGCGGGCGACGAGGCTTGGCTCGCTTCCTTGCACTGCACCGACGAGATGATCGCCGAGCAGCAGGCGGCGCTGGACGCGGCGAGCGAATAAACCCCGCCCGCAACCGGGCAGTATTAATCAAAGAGGGCAGTCCGCGCGGGCTGCCTTTTTTTGCGTCGGCTGCGGGAAGCGTCTAATTGCGAGGATATTGCCCTGCCTCACATGAAGATTGCTGGAGCCGCTAAGTAAGTCGCCCGAATGCGGATCTTCATGAACACGGGCGACTCGCCGAGCCGCCCCTGCAAATCAAGCTTGCAGACGAGTTCAATTGCCAAGTCCGCGCTTTTCGACGCGCCGAAAAGTTTCACGATTTTGCAGATGTTTGGGGTTATTTGACTTGTTGCAGAAACAGTCCTAGCTTAAGGGCAACCTGTTGGCGCAGGCTACTTCCGCTACTACGATCAAAGCAGCAATATCGGTCGTATTCTGGTCGCTTATTTGAATGACGAGATTGACATCGCCACCACAGGCATCCATCGGGAAGTCAGTTTGAGCGTCGCGGAATGCCGGGACGCGGCAAAACTGCAAGATGCCGAGATCTCGCAATCTTTGCGGGAGCGGGCTGAGGGCTTGGTTGAGAACCGGCAACTCCGCTTTTCCGGGCTGGCGATGAGAGCATTCGCAAAACATGGTGTCATTCTGCCATTGGAAGAGCGATTGGCTGCTGATCAGGCGCTTTTGGAAAGCCTGCAATGCGCGCCCGAGATGATCGCCGAGCTGCGGGCGGAATAATCGGACGAGCGACTATATCGACGCGATTGGGGGGCGACTGCTGCGAGTCGCCCCTGCTGTAAAGGAAGGTTTTGTAACAGCAATTGCAAGCTTCTGTACTGGAGGAGGAGAGAAATATGCTTAGAAAACTGACACTATTGCTCACAACACTTTTCTTGCTGTCGCTTTTGCTGCCGGGAATCTCGGCGTATGACGATGATAAGCCGACGATAGCGCTGCTCCGCCCCGGTGTGGCGCCGCCATTTTTTGCGATTGAGGCGGCGGTGCTGGATACATTGGCGGCCACCGGCTATCTCACGGAAGCGGAACACCAGGCCTTGCGGGAGGGAAGCCCGGCCAGTCGCCAGGATTTCGCGGGCGAGCGCGTCAACCTCATCTGGGGGGACGCCGCCTTCGACATCGCGGCGATGAATCTAATAGTCGACGCCGCTCTGGATAGAGAACCGGATATCCTGTTCACCATAATGAGCACCCCTACGTTGGCCGCCTTGAACGCGACCAGCGATATGGATGATCCGCCAGCCGTGATTTTCACTATGGTCTACGCCCCGTATCAGGCTGGCATCGCCGAAGCGCCTTGTGTCAAACCTGATTATGTCGGCGGGGTAGAGTCCCTAACGGCATACGACGAGATTTTGCCCTTGATGATGCTGCAAATTCCCGACCTGCGGAACATCGGATTGATCTATAGTTCGTCGCAGGCCAGCGGCGTCCATATTGCGGCGGAACTGAATCGAAACGCTGCGGAGCTGGGCTTGAGCGTCACGAAAGCGGCGATTAGCAATCTGGCGGATATCGGTTTGGCGACAGAGGGTCTACTGACGAAGGGCATCGACGCGCTGGTGCTGTCCATGGACCTGGTTACGGGATTGGGCGCGCGGATTGTCATGGGCATCATGGAGGATTACGACATTCCGGTGTTTTACTCGCACTTGGGCGGAGTCATGGAAGGCACAACCGTCGCCGCGGGCGCCGCGAAGAATTATCGGGATGCGGCTTTGGCCGCGCATTTGATGGTCGGCCATTTGAGCGGCGAAGTGGATTTGTCCAGTACAGCTGTCATCTCAAACAGAAGTTTTGCCGTCGGCGTCAATTTGGATACCGCCGCCAAGCAAGGCATTGAAATCACAGACGCATTGATGGAAGAGGCGGATATGTACGTGCGCGATCAAGCATTCGTCCCGGTGGATATGGATGTGTTGGCTGGATTCATCTTGCCCGGCGCCAGCAACCCGGCGCCGGATTGGGAAAGCCTGCATTGCGGCGACGAGATGATCGCCGAACAGCAGGCGGCGCTGGACGCGGCCGGCGAATAGTCAACCGCAAAAACCCTTGAACGCGTAGGGGCGACTCTGTGAGTCGCCCGTTTTCGTCAGATCCAGGTTACCCAAAACGCCCGGCGATATAATCCGCCGTCTCTTGTTGTGCCGGGCTGTTGAAGACCTTCTCGGTATCGTCGTACTCGACCAGTTCGCCCCAACGGACTTCGTGTCCGTTTTCCACTGTCTTGCGAATATTGTAGAAGGCGGTGAAATCGGAGGCGCGCTGCGCCTGCTGCATATTGTGTGTGACGATAACGATGGTATATTCCCGCTGCAATTCCCACATCAGCTCTTCAATGCGCTGTGTGGCTATGGGATCAAGCGCGGAGCAGGGCTCGTCCATCAAAATCACATCCGGCTCAACTGCGATGGCGCGCGCGATGCACAGGCGCTGTTGCTGCCCGCCGGAAAGCGCCAAGCCCGACTTGTTCAGATCACCGCTGACTTCGTCCCAGAGCGAGGCGCCGCGCAGGCTGCGCTCGACGATCTCGTCCAGGATGCCCTTCTTTTTGACGCCTAACAAGCGGGGTCCGTATGCCACATTGTCGTAAATGCTTTTGGGAAAGGGATTGGGTTTCTGAAAGACCATGCCGATACGCCGCCGAACCTCTACCGGGTCAACCTCGTGGTCATAAAGATTCTTGCCGCGGTATATGATTTCGCCCTCGACCCGCGCCCCGTCCACCAGGTCCAACATACGATTGATGCCGCGCAGGACCGTGCTCTTGCCACAGCCGGAGGGTCCAATCAACGCGGTGATCTTGTTCCGATAGATCGGCAGGCTCACATCGGCAACCGCGCGGAAGCTGCCGTAGAAAAAGCTGCAATTCCGCAACTCTATCACCAGGTCGGTATCGGTCTGAACATGCTCTCTTGTTTGCACAGCCATGACTTAGAACCTTATCGAATAGCGGTTGCGCAGGACGATAGCCGCGGCATTGAGCGTCAGCATCAATGTCAGCAGCACGATGATGGCGGCGGCGGCGATATCGGCGAATTGTCCCTGCGGACGCGCTGTCCACTGATAAATCTGAATCGGCATGGCCGTGAATTGCGAGAAGGGACTGGTCGGATCGGTCACCAGGAAGGTCGCCGCGCCAACGACAATCAAGGGCGCTGTTTCCCCTACAGCGCGCGAGACGGACAGGATCGTACCGGTCATGATGCCGGGCAGAGCCGCTGGCAAAACTTGATTCCAAATCGTTTGCCAGCGGGTCGCGCCCAAGCCATAGGAGGCTTCCCTAATTGTATAGGGCACAGCGCGAATCGCCTCTTGCGCGTTGATGATGATGATGGGCAAGATCAGCAGGACCAGTGTCAATCCGGCGCTAACCAGCGTGCGGCCATTGGGCGCGAAGCTGTTTATCCGTACCAGGCTCGCCATCAATTCGTCGAAGGTGTCATCGCTGATGGCGGCGTCGGCGGCGACATCAAAGCGATAATAATCACCCCGTACCTCGATATCGTATTCTTCATCCGCTCGTACAGGCACGTTATCTACGGCGATCTTCAGCGCCTCCGCCAGGGAATGCGAGATCTCACGCAGGTCGGTATTGCCAGTCATTGTCAAGCTTGGCGTGCCAAAGAACATGAATGTATCGACGATACGTTCGACTGTCGCAAGATCGACAACCTCGGGATCGCTGCGGATTGCGGCGCCGTCGTAGGCTATCGCGCCCTCAAAAGCGGGGGCGATCCGCTCAATCACCGTGCCGACCGTCGGCGCGTCAAAGTTGTAATGGAAGATCAATCCACTCGTAAAGGGCGCCAATGCTCGCACAAAGATGGCCAAGCCCAGCATGCCGTAGATGATCGACGGGACACCCGCCAGATTGCGTACATTGGTCTCGATCAAGCGGTTGATGAAGCCGTGATGGGCATATTCCTCGAGATAAATCGCCGCGCCTACGCCGATAGGCAAAGCTACTACTACTACCACCGCCATCAAGCCGATCGAGCCGATCAAAGCCGAGCGCACGCCCGCCAGCGCCGGTATACTCGACATCGGCGTGGTCAGGAACTTGCCGTGCAGCCAACTGTGAAAGCGGAGGACTTCGACCTTGGCATCGTCGAGTCTTTCGCGCTTCTTGTAGTCTGCCAGGATTGGTCCTTCTATCTCGGCTTTCACCGAGTCGAAGTTGAAGATCGCGTCTACCAAGGGGAAGCTCGCGATAACCTGTTGCTCCACCACTTCTTCCAAGACCAGGTTGCGCAGCGTCCCGCGATCAGCATATTTGGCCAGCAGATCCGCCTGCTGCTGTGGGCTGATACTCTTCAACAACTCACCGGCAATCGACGGGTCCAGGTTTGTGTCGCCGACGATCTCGGCGACGCTGGCGCTGGTGAAATCATCGACATCGACTTTGCTGATGGTGTCGCGGATCAATACGCGCAGGCGCCCGCGGACGTTCTCGGCCAAGATCAACGCCAACTCGTCATTATTCAGCGCGTCCAAAGGACGACCATCGGTCAATGTCTCCGGCTCGATGGTATTGACAAGCCCGATCGCACCAAAAGCTTCGTTGGCGACATTGAAAAACAACGCGACCAATGCCAGCGCCGCCACGGCCACCGAGAAGTAGTTGAACAGCATTCCCAAACGTCCGCGGCGATGCCGCGCTTCCAGGCCTTGGAAGAAGGCTTTCTCCTCGGGCATGTAGTGCTTGCTTTTGCCCTCTTCCATTAATAAGCCTCCCGGAAACGACCGATGATGACACGGCTTAATACATTGAGCATGAACGTCATCGCGAAGAGCGTCAGCCCGATGGCGAAGATGCTGTTGTAGTCAATCGAATCATAGCTCAGGTCGCCGCCGCTGATGCGCGCGATATGCCCCGTCATCGTCTCGGCCGAGTCGAAGGGGCTGAAACTGAAATTGGGACCCGCGCCAGCGGCGATCGCCACGATCATCGTCTCTCCGATGGCGCGCGAGACGGCCACGATGAAGGCGGCCAAAATGCCCGAAAGGGCTGCGGGCACGACGACCTTGATCACCGTCTCCAGCTTCGTCGCGCCTAATCCATACGAGGCTTCTCGCAGCGCGTTCGGCACGGCGTGCAAAGCGTCTTCGCTCATCGAACTAATCAAGGGGATGATCAATATGCCAACTACGATGCCGGCTGAACCTGTGTTATAGATATTCACGACGTCGACCCCGAATGCCGCGCGCAGCAGCGGCGTCATGAAGGTCAACGCGAAATAGCCGTAGACTACCGTCGGAATGCCCGCCAGGATTTCCAGTACTGGCTTCAAGGTAGCGCGCACCCGTGGCGAGGCGTATTCGCTGAGGTAAATCGCCGCGCCAATACCCAGTGGCAACGCGACTAACATCGCGATGGTACTCGTCATCAGAGTGGCGTTGATCAATGGAATGACGCCGAATTCCCCAATTGCGGGTATCCAATTTGTATTGGTAAAGAACTCAATGATGGTGGGCCGGTCATTGTATTCCACCGTCACGCCGGCGCTGTGTGGCGCAAGCGTATTCTCGCCGCGGATACCGCGCTTGACCGTCAGGTGAGGCAGATAGCCATCTTCCACAAAGGCTTCGGATATGCGTTCGGTCAAGGGGAAGACGGTTGAACTGCCCGCTGCTGTCAGCTCGCCATTTACCGCTGCCGGTTTGACCGTCGGGACTTCACTCGCGCCGGTCGCCCGAATCCACTCGTTGCGCGCCCGCGCCATGGCCTCGGTCGATGCCGCGAAATAGCCGACATCGACGATGACGTCGTTCACATGGCTGAGGTAATAACTGATAAAGTCTTTCAACTGCGGATGATCGCGCATGAGGCCTGCATCGCTATAAATGAACAGCGGACGCGCAAGCGTGTAACTGCCGTCTTCTACCGTCTCCACCCTCGGTGTGACGCCGTCCAGTGTGATAATCCGCAGGTCATCGGTGTTGTTCAAGTAATAGGCATAACCGAAAAATCCGATGCTATAGCGATTGCGCTTGATGCTGCCAACCAGTTGATTGTCATTCTCGGACATGATCGGGTCAGTCGCCAGCATAGCGGCTGGATCCCCATCTAGGACTTCTTCGATGAAGAAATCGAAAGTGCCGCTGTCCTCGCCCGGTACGACCAGCGTGATCGGCTCGTCCGGAAAACCGGCGCGTACATCGGACCAGCGCGCCGCGCCGCTGAAGACCCGCTGCAGCTCGGCAAAGGTCAACTCGGTAATGAAGTCGTTGTCGGCGCTTACCACGATCGCCAGCGCGTCGGCGCCGACGCGAAACGCGAGCGGAGTAATCCCCACCGCAGCGCATGCCTCGATTTCGGTTTGATTAATCGGCCGGCTCGCATTAACGATCAAAGGCCGGGCGCGCCCGACTTCGGCCAATTGCGCTTCTGTCGCGCACCAGCTTCTAAAGCCGCCGCCGGTGCCGAGCACGTCGATTTCAAAGCGATTGTTGTGAAACTCGACAATCTCCATCACCTCTTGACCAACGCGAATCGTGCCGCCGATTGTGATGGCTTCCAGCGCCTTGCCCGGTTCCACAGCGAACTCGGTTGCGCTTTCGTCCATGTCGCTCAAAATGGCGCGGTTGGTATTCACCCACTGATCGCGGGTGAAAAAGGAGATCGACTCATTACCCAATACCAGGATGATGCCGATGGTGGTGAATATGGAAAGCAAGCCACAAGCGAGCAAGCTCATCTGGATGACGACTTCGTGCCACTTGACGCGACGCTTCAAATTGAGCGATCTGGATTTCCGCTGCACCAGATGAAGCGTCAAATCAGGATTTTCTGGATCACTCATCTGTATTTCTTAGCCAAAAGTATGCTGCCGCGCGCAGGGACAATTTTGTCCTCCTGCGCAGCTCGCGCTTCGCATTGAATCAGCGTAAATATTCCTCGCCGTTTATGCTTAAATTCCTATTTCAATACGTACCTAACAATAACTCGCAACAATGTAAAACTCAGAAAGGGATACGGCAGCGAAAGAAGATACCGTATCCCTTTTGAGACTACTGTCAGATAGCTTACATGTCGCCCATCGTCGCGTCAAGGAAGGCTCGTTTCGCGGCATCCAATGCGGAAGGCGCGGCCGGGAAGTATCCAACATCGACTACCTCGTCGTTGACATGGCTGAGGTAGAAGTTGATGAAGGCGGCGACCTGCGGCTTTTCCGCCATGACGCCGGCATCGCTGTAGATGAAGAGCGGGCGGGCCAGCGGGTAGCTGCCGTCATCGGTGGTCTGCGCGTTGGCTTCGATGCCTTCAATGTTGAGGATATTCAGCGTGTCCTGATTCTCGACATAGTAGGCGTAGCCGAAGAAGCCGATGGCATAGGGGCTGCCGGTGATGCCCTGTACCAGGACATTGTCATCTTCCGACAACTGTGGGTTGGCGCTCAAGATCGGCTCTTCGTCTTCGTCAAACACCTCTTCCACGAAGTAATCGAAGGTGCCGCTGTCCGTACCGGGGATGAAGCGCTGAATCGCTTCCTTAGGCCACTCGGCGCGGACATCCGACCAGGTCTCGGCACTGCTGAAGATCATCGCCAGTTCTTCCATGGTGACATCGCTGACGAAGTCGTTCGCGGCTGAAACGGTGACGGCCAGGGCATCGGTGCCGACGCGGAACTCAATCGGATCGCGTCCTATAGCGTTGCAGGACTCGC
Source organism: Anaerolineae bacterium (assembly GCA_034420635.1). Classification (GTDB taxonomy): domain Bacteria; phylum Chloroflexota; class Anaerolineae; order Aggregatilineales; family Phototrophicaceae; genus UBA6055. Next base: position 15,041 of record DAOULD010000203.1, read on the forward strand.
GTTCGCTGTCCTTAATTGCGCGGGAAGCGTTGCTGATATCGGTTTCGCCTTCGACGCAGAAGCGCTCGAAGCCGGCGCCGGAGCCGATGGACGCGATGCTGGGGGCGACGCCGCCGGCGTCGGTCCAAAGTTCAGCCATGCGTTCGCTCAGCGGGAAGACGGTGGAACTGCCAGCGGTGATGATTTCGCCCTTGGTGTAATCCAGCGGGTCAACTTCCGGCAGTCCGAATTCCGTTGCGAAAACGCTGGTCAGGACCAAAGCGAATACCAAAAGCAGGAAAACTAGACGTGGTTTCTGCATGTCTATCATACTCTCCATCAAGCACTAAAAGATCTTCGGTAAGGGGTTGGATATCCACACGGAAGCAAGGATAGCGGCCGATTGTTAACTGAGCCGATCTGTAGATTAAACTCGTGTTATTGTGGTGTTAAAGTCTGGATGAGTCTTGTTTATGCGCAGTTTTAGTTATGAGGTCTTGGTGTCTCGCGCCAGTAGCCGGCAGGGTCAAGTGTGACTTGGTTCGGAAGGGACGGGGAAAAGCGATTATCAGGGGCACTTGTGATTTTGCTATCTGACGATAGAATCAGGCTAGGGAAAATCAAGGTCAACCTCGCTGATGTTCAAGTATTTGCAGCGCCGTATCTTACAAGCCATCCCGACCTTTTTTGGCGTGACCATCCTTTCTTATCTGGTTATCCTGACAGCGCCCGGCGATCCGGTGGCGATGATCACATTTTCGCCGCGGGCTGATAAAGCTACGATCGATCTGATGCGTCGTCAGCTGGGCTTGGATCAACCGCCGATTCTGCAATATGTCTACTGGCTGGTCGGCAATGACTGGACGACGATCGATACCGACGGGGATGGCGTCGGCGAAACGCCTGGACAGCGCCGCGGGCTTCTGCGTGGCGATTTCGGCAATTCCATCAAACAGAAGCGCCCTGTTATGGACTTAATCGCCCAGCGCGTTCCGGCCACGCTGCGATTGGGCGTGGCGGCGCTCATAATAGGGTTTCTGATGGGCGTGGTCTTGGGGGTGCTGGCGGCCGTCTTCCACCGCACCTGGGTCGATCAGGTGATCCGCATCATCTCCGTGATAGGCAATGCCGTGCCGCAATTCTGGCTTGGCTTGCTGCTGATTATCATATTTGGCGTGCAGTTGGATATCCTGCCTATCAGTGGCATGCAGAATATAACGCGCCGCGGCGGCTTCAATTTGGGCGATGCGCTGCGCCATATGGTTCTGCCTGTATTCGTGTTATCGCTGAACTGGATCGCCTTTCTCTCGCGCTTTACCCGGACGCAAATGCTGGAAGTTCTGCAGCAGGACTATGTCCGCACCGCCTATGCCAAAGGTTTGCAGACCAAAGTCGTCTGGTTGCGCCACGCCCTGAAAAATGGACTGCTGCCGGTAGCCACCTTTCTCGGTCCCGCCATCGGCACGGTGCTTGCCGGCGCGGTCATTATCGAGCAGGTCTTTCAGTGGCCCGGCATGGGCAAGCTGATCATCGACGCGGTGTTCTCGCGCGATTATCCGCTGGTGATGGGTTCGGTAGTTGTCGCTTCCATCATGTTTATCGTGGGCGTGCTGCTATCGGACGTGATGTACGTCATTCTTGATCCGCGCATCCGCCTCGAATAGGAAGTCGCCGGATGAATGGGAATATCGCCAGACTAGCGGAAGACCAACGCATGCGCCAATCGCGCTCGTTTTGGCGCGATGCCCTGGCCTTCATCTTGCGCGATCGCCTGACGATTTTCGCTATCTCGGTGCTGGTCATCGCGACTATCATTTGCATGGGTTCGCCGCTTGTCATCGAGAATACGCTGAACCTGGATGTCAACGATACCAGTGTGCCCAACCGCTTCAAGCAGCCCGGACAGGGCGGATACCCGCTCGGCACCGATCAACTGGGTCGCGATCAATTCCTGCGCTTGATTTACGGTGGCAGGGTCTCGCTGACCATTGCCTATCTCGCCAGCGTCTTGACCGTTTTCATCGGCATCACGCTGGGATTGCTCGCTGGTTACTACGGCAGGGGCATCGACGATCTGATTTCCTGGGGCATCAATACACTCAGCGCGGTCCCGCCGCTCTTCCTGCTTCTGATCGCCTCGGCGGTCTGGGAGCCATCGACCGAGGTCTTGATCGTCGTGCTGGCGGCGCTGGGTTGGGTTGGCACCAGCCGTCTCGTTCGGGGCGAAGTGCTATCGCTGAAAGAGCGCGACTATGTGCTGGCGGCGCGGGCTTTAGGCGCATCGGATTTTCGCATCCTGGTTTCGCATATCCTGCCCAACGTCTTTTCCATCGTCATGGTCACCATGACGATTATCGCGGGCAACTTGATTCTGATCGAATCCGGCTTGAGTTATCTGGGCGTCGGCATCCAACCGCCGACGCCGACCTGGGGCAATATGCTGACGGATTCGCGTAGCTATTTTGTCACCGGCGTGCATCTCGTCTTCACGCCGGGCATCCTGATCATGATCACCGTGCTTTGTTTTTACCTGGTCGGGGACGGGCTGCGTGATGCCCTCGATCCCCGTCGGTATCAGAAATAGCTCGTATGCGCTACACTAACGACAGTCGCTAGTCACTGACAACATGGAGAAACCAGATGTTCGATACAATCAAACTCAAGACAAAACGCTGGATGCTAATGCGGCCGTTTAGATGCTTCGGGATCAAGTATCATGCTGAGGAGATGGGCGCGGCAATGGCGCGTGAGGACAGTGAATCTCAACGCGATTATCATCGAGAAAAAATCCAGGATGCCGTCCAGACGATTTGCGCGAAGAACAACATTGGGCACGAGGACTTCGGCTTGGTTGAAGAGGAACTGAACAATTACATTAATACCTTGGTGCGCGCTGCTTACGATGCGGAAGCGAAAAAGATAAAGATGCGAGAGATTGTAGATGGTCGCATCAAGATCAAACGAGTGGAACGCGCCGAACTTGACGGCAAGTTGCGGTCGAGCCAGTCATAGCATTGACGCAAGGACCTTGCAAAACGAAAATCTCAAAACAGAAAAGGGCGACTCGCCGAGTCGCCCTTTTGCGTTGTGATTTAGGACCTTGACCTATTCCTCAAGCGTCCACTTGTGGATGTCGGCGGTATAGCCGTAGAAGACCCAGAAGGCTTTGGGCTCGAAGCCTTTGACGCGCTTGTTCGCCGTCTGCCAGATATTCGGGACGAAGGTCCAGTCGTATGCCACGTCCTCGTGCGCGATACGCTGAATCTCTTTATAGATCTCGCCGCGTTCCGCGGAATCGCAGCCCGGCACCGTCCGCGCTTCGTCGATCAAAGCGTCAATCTCGGGATTGATATAGGACGCGGGGTTGGAACCGCCGCTGCCAGTGGCGATATCCATCGGTCCATAGAGGTTGCCCATGAAGTCGTGCGGATCCGGCGCACCGCCCGTGCCACCGCTGTTGCTCATCGAGGTGGCGTCCATGTATTGACCCCAAAGGATTTCACTCAGATAGTTGGCCCACTCGACCTTTTCCAGCGTGACGTCAAAACCGATGTCATTCAACTGATCTTGCGCGACCAAAACTGTGGTCTCGAACATCAGGAGAATATCGCTGTAGGAGATGGTGAATTCGAGACGCTGGCCGTCTTTCTCGCGCACGCCATCGCCGTCTGAATCAACCCAGCCCGCTTCTTCCAGCAGCGCCATAGCGGCTTCGGGATCATAGGGGTAGGGTTGGATATCGGTATTGTAGGCGAGCGTGTGGGCTGGGTTAACCGCGCCGACCAAGGGCGTGCCACCCTGTTCGCCGCCCATTGTCGCCAGGATGTCCTGCTTGTTGTAACCCATGGCGACGGCTTTACGCACGGCGGGATCGCTGAAAATCGGATGAGGCGGCTGCACGGTCGGGTTGCCGTCGGCATCAAATGCTGGCATGGGATTTTGCGGATCCGCAAAGTTCATGGCGAAGTACTTAACCGACATCTGCGGGAAAATCTCCCATTGCAAGTTGCTGGTATCGGCAAGCTGCGCGAAAAGATCGCCATGCAGATAAGTGTAATCGATCTCGCCCGCCTGCAGAGACGGCAGCACCAGTGCCTGCTCTTTGATGTTGCGGTTGATCAAGTAAGGAATGCCGACGTCGCCGCCCCAGAAATTGGGATTGGCGTAAAAGCTCTGGTAGGCATCGGGTTCCCACGCGTCCATAATGTAGGGACCGCCGCTGATCTCGAGCGGATTGGTGCTGATGTCGTTGGTCGCAAAATCGCTGAAGTCCGGCTCGAAGCGATGCGAGGGCAAGAAGCGCGCGCCGCCCAAAGAGCTAAAGCCCGCGCAATCGACCTGGCTGAAAACGACCTCGTAGGTTTTGTCATCGATCACATTAACCCCGGAGACGAACTCGAGATCCGACGCCATCCAGGAAGCAACTTCATCCGACTGTATCGCGTCAATGACGAATTTCATGTCGTGAGATGTGATCGGCACGCCATCCGACCAAGTCGCGTCTTCCAGAATGGTGAAGGTATAGGTCAAGCCATCGTCGGATACTTCCCAGCTTGTCAAACCGGGAATGGGCGCCAGGGTATCGGGATCAATCTCGTATGGCTTGGGCCACAACAGGCTGTAAGCCTGGAACGACGCCCCATCACTGCTGATGGCGTGGTTGAAGGTGCTGATGTTGCCGAAGCCGCGAATGACGATAGTTTCGGAGTCTTGGGCCGTCGCAGCCATCGCGGAAAGTACCAGCAACAAGATTAGTAGAAATTTGAACACTCTCATGGAAATCTCCCCTTTTTCTTCTCTTAAGCGAACGCTGCAAAGGTCTATCCATCACTTACTATAACACTTTTGCCGCTCATTTACGAAAATTCGCTCGGTCATAGGCGACGCACTCGAGGTCGGCGCGCGACTTGCGTGACCGATGATTGAGAATCTGCACTTGCGCGACTAGAACAAAAGTGCTATGATGCCGATCATAGCGAAATGACAGCAAAGACACTACACTTAGGCATATTCGTAGACAAAGCGAGGCGGCAGCCATGGCAAGAGCGAGACGAGCGGTTAAGGAAACCCAAATCATCGAAAGTCAAGACCACGAAGCCAGACAGCGCGCGCTCGACGCCACTTTGACCGATATCACCAAGCGTTATGGCGATGGCGCCATCTTCAACCTGGGATCCGGCAACAACTTGCAAGTGGATGCCATCTCCACAGGTTCGCTCGGCATTGATATTTCGCTGGGTGTGGGCGGCGTGCCGCGCGGGCGCATCACCGAGATTTACGGGCCGGAAAGCTCTGGCAAGACCACTCTTTGCTTGCATGTGGCTGCCGAAGCGCAGAGGACCGGCGGCATCTGCGCTTTCATCGACATGGAGCACGCGCTGGATCCGCTTTATGCCGAGAAGATCGGCGTCGATATCCAGCAGCTTTACGTTTCGCAGCCCGATACCGGCGAGCAGGCGCTGGAGATCACCGAGCATCTGGTGCGTTCCGGGGCGCTGGATGTCATCATCGTCGATAGTGTTGCGGCGCTGGTGCCGCGCGCGGAAATCGAGGGCGAAATGGGCGATTCGCACGTCGGTTTGCAAGCGCGCTTATGAGCCAGGCGCTGCGCAAGCTGGCGGGCGCCATCAAGCAATCCAATGTCTGCGTTATCTTCACCAATCAATTGCGCGAGAAAGTCGGCGTCATGTTTGGCAGTCCGGAAACGACGCCCGGCGGACGCGCGTTGAAGTTCTACGCCAGCGTGCGCATCGACATCCGCCGCATCCAGCAGATCAAGCACAGCGGCGACATCGTCGGCAACCGCACGCGCGTCAAAATCAAGAAGAATAAGGTAGCCGCGCCCTTCAAAGAGTGCGAATTCGACATCATGTTCAACCAGGGCATCAGCAAATCGGGCGAGATCATCGATATCGGTACCGAGCTCGATATCATCGAGAAGCGCGGCGCCTTTTACCGCTACTCCGATGAGTTGCTGGGGCAGGGGCGGGAGAATGCCAAGGGCTTCCTGGGGAACAACCGACAAATGTCGGACCTGATCGAGGGAAAGATTCGCAGCGCCTTCGGCTTGCCGTCGCTTGCGGAGGTGGCGGGGGGCGGGGCTTAGCTCTCACCCTGCCGAGCCAGCCAGTCGTCCTCGCTGACCAGCTTTCCGTTAGTGACCTCGCTGCTGGTCATGCGCTTGTTCTTGTCGAAGTAGATTTCAACCTCAGCCTGGAAGGGACAGCGATGGCCGCTGGCGACCTTGCGCACCCAATAGCCGTTGCCTTCGTCGGAGCGCGAGAGGTCGTTCATGGGGTCAACCCGTATACGCAGGATCTCCTGACAGGCTTTGGGCTGGACGTAAAAATAGATCCCGCGATCGTCCGAGCGCGAGCCGCCACTTAGGAGCGTCTTTAGGAATTGCATGGTCTTGTCCTTTCGATCCCCCGAAGATCCCGTCCGGCAATGGCTTAGCTGTCGCCACTTTTGCGCTGGTCGCGCGGCAGCACGGGCCGCGCCAGCGAGACCAAGAGCCAAACGCCAAGCAAAAGGGCAATGATGGTGGCCAGTTGACGCGTCGACTCGCTGAAAAGCCCCACAGTTGGCAATTGTGGCGCTTCTTCGCTGGGATCGAGCCGAACGACGGTGAATTCGTCAACCACGTCCGCCAGGGTACTCAGGTCGGCGGCATGCGCCGAGGTCATACGCGCGAACAAGGATTCATAGATCCAGGAGTTGCGGCTGAACATGTACAGGGCGCTTAAGGCTTCCGGCGGGTTATCCACCGGTATCGCTTTGGCGTCCAGCACTTCGCCGCCAAGCTGAATGGTGACACGCGGGTTCTGCAAGACATTTTTATACCAGTCGGTGTTCTTGCCCCAGCCGCTGACGATGTAGAATTTGCTGCCGTGCCGCCGATACTCGACCACGACATGACGCGCTTGTCCGCTGCTGCGCCCTTCGGTCGTCAATATCAGCAGGGGAATCCACTTCAAAGCAGGACCCCAGCCGAGTTGATACAAATATAGCGGCAGACGAAATATCGATTTCGCGAGCGCCTGGGGGCTGGATAAGGATGCGTCAGACAGGGACATGATTATGTTGCTCTGAATTCGAGAATGTGGCGTAAGTTTACCCGATTTGCATCCGAATGCCAGTCCGACGGCGCTTCATCTGTCAAAGCGGGAGCGCCGCTAGCGCCGCATTTTTCCGCCTAATCCCACTCCGATCGGCGGCGCGTCCGTCGATAGGACTCTTCGTTTTGCCCCCGCATGATCTGGCGCCGCGCTTTCTGTACATCGCTTTCGTGTTTGAGCAGGACGGTCAAAGTCGTTTCCAGCGTTTTTTCGTCGATGCTATCGGCATTGAGCATGACCAGAGCCTTCGCCCAGTCGATCGTTTCGGATACGCTGGGATTCTTCTTCAAGTCCAGCCGGCGCAAACCTTGCACCACTTCCACAGTTTGCCGCGCCAGCTTGTCCTCCATCTCCGGCACGCGCATTTTGACGATATTCATTTCGGCTTCGTGGCTGGGATAATCGACAAAGAGATAGAGGCAGCGTCGTTTGAGCGCTTCGGAAAGCTCGCGCGTGTTGTTGCTGGTCAAGACCACACTGGGGTGGTGCCGGGCTGTGACTGTGCCCAATTCCGGGATTGATACCTGAAAATCGCTGAGGATCTCCAGCAAAAAGGCTTCGAACTCGGCATCGGCGCGGTCGATCTCGTCAATCAGCAGAACAGCCGGTTCATCGCTCAGAAGCGCCGCCAACAGTGGGCGCGCCAGCAAGAAACGTTCGCTGAAGAAGACGTCGTCTTCTTCGCCCAAACGGTCGGCGGCTTGCCGCAAGGTATCGGCTGCCGCCAGCAGATCGCTCAACTTGTCGCGCAGCAACTGCGTATAGAGCATCTGCTTGGCATATTCCCATTCGTAAAGAGCCTTGTTCTCGTCCAGCCCCTCGTAACACTGCAGGCGAATCAAGGGTTTGTCGGCCGCGCCCGACCAAGCCTTTGCCAGTTCTGTCTTGCCAACGCCTGCGGGTCCTTCGACCAGAAGCGGCTTGCCCAGCTTGTCGGCCAGGAAAACGACCGTAGAGATATCGTCGCTGGCGATGTACTGCTCTTGGTTGAGCGCATTGGTGACACCTGCTACGTCTTCAAACATAGGTTTACGATCCATTCTGTCGCGCGATGAGTAGAGCCAAACCGTGTATCTGGAGTGTAACCGACTTGTTCTTGTCCTGGCAAGCAACATTCGCGGACGTATGCGCTGTGGTATAATTTGCAGCGTAGTATGAGTTGGAGGCCGTTCATGAAGACCAAAGAGTTAATGAGTGAAATTCAGCGGCTCAATCGCAATGACAAACTGAAGATTCTTCAATTCTTGTCGGACGACTTATCAACTGATTTTGAGAAACATTTTGAGGGCAGGAACGTATTCAGGGTGTCGCCTCTAATTCGCGCAACAAACGACGCAATATCCATGCTCGAGACATTGGAGGAAGATCAACAAAGGAATGAGTGAGGGACTGGTCTTTCCGTATATCACTGATCCGCGCTATGAAGACGATGGGATAGACCGTCCGCTCTTGCCAATTACATTGACCCACCGCCAGAATGAGATACAAACTCTAGCATTGGTAGATAGCGGCGCCGACGTAAATGTGTTGCCCTACCAAGCGGGTATTGATCTGGGCGGAATCTGGGAAGAAGAACAGGAGTTACTTGGACTGACTGGAGTTACAGAAGACTTGAAATCCCGAAGCTTGCTTTTGGACATAACTGTCGGGATTCTGCCAAGTATCAGAATGGGCTTTGCCTGGATTAGCGCGGACACTGTGCCGGTGATACTCGGCCAAGTAAGTTTCTTCACGCACTTCAAAGTCTGTTTCTTCCGAGCAAGTCGACAATTCGAAATCGAACTCAAGCCAGACAGCATTTCCCTCTGACATACTAGTCTAATCTGGTTCTTCCAAGCGGTAGTTCTGTTTTGGCAAATCGATAAGGATCATGAGCCAATGCCCGATGTATTCTTGCAGGAAACTGTCCCCCTGCCGCCGCAAGCCGCATTTGACATATATGTGGAGCAAATGGACGTCTGGTGGCCGCGGCAGGGTGTCTTTCCCTACAGTTTCGCCCCGAAAAGCGCGTTCCCGCGGCACATACGCTTTGAGACGGCGTTGAACGGGCGTTATTACGAGACCTTTTCCGATGGGGGAGAATACGAGATCGGCCGCATCACGGTCTGGCAGCCGCCGGCGATATTGCGCTACACCTGGCAGGATCCCACCTGGCCGGGCCATAATCAGATCAGCTTGCGCTTTGATTCCAAGGGCACGGGTACGCTGGTTACCTACGAACAGGATGGCTTTGCGGACGCGGGCGTACCGGATCTGATTCCCTATTATCAAATCGGTTGCCGACAGACGCTTTCGGCGTACATCGCGCACTGCCGCGCGATCTTTGAATTGCAAGCGCTGGGGCGGTGATTCAGTTGAGCAAGCCGCCGATCCGTTCGATGATGTAGGCGCCGATATCCGCTTTGCTGCGTCGGTCGATCTTGTGCAAGCCGCCATCCATGTCCAGTACCAAGACGCGATTGGTATCGACTTGAAATCCGGCGTCTTCCGCGGTGATGTCGTTGGCAATCAACAGGTCCAGTCCCTTTCGTTGCAGCTTGTCGGTGGCGTTTTCGACCAGATTTTCGCTTTCTGCGGCGAAGCCAACCACGATCATGGGATAACCGGTATCAGCGCGCCTTTGCTTTACCGTCATCAAAATGTCGGCGGTGCGTTCCAGGGGCAGGGTCAAATCGTCGTCGGCTTTCTTGATTTTCTGCTGGGAAACATCGGCTGGTTTGTAGTCGGCCACCGCCGCTGCCATAACCAGCGCAGTCGATTCGACAAGGTTTTCCAGTACGGCTTCTTTCATTGCTCCGGCGGAATCGACCGAAACTAGCTTGACGCCGATTGGCGGCGCCAGGTGCTGCGCTGCCGAGATCAAGACGACTTCCGCGCCCGCGTCAAGCGCGGCTTGCGCGATGGCATAGCCCTGCTTGCCGGAGGAGCGATTGCTAAGAAAGCGGACCGGATCAAGCGCCTCTCGCGTACCGCCGGCCGTGACCACCAGCTTGTGCCCCGCCAGTTCGCCATCCATGCCCAGAATCCGCCGGATTTGCCCCATCAAGGTCGACGTCTCTGGCAAGCGTCCCAAGCCCGACAAGCCGCTGGCAAAGCGCCCGATTTCCGGTTCGATCAGGTGGACGTCGCGCGACCGCAGGACTTCGAGATTGGCGCGCAGCGCGGGGTGCTCGTACATAGCGCCGTCCATGGCCGGGGCGATGGCAACAGGACATCTTGCAGCCAGAGCCGTTACTGCCAGGAGATCATCGGCTAAGCCATGCGCCAGCTTAGCAATAGTGTTGGCGGTCGCCGGCGCGATCAGAAGCAGATCGGCTTCCTCCGCCAATCCCACATGCGCGATGTGTGTCGGCAAGCCGCCATCGGCGTCGCTCTGCCACAGATCTGTGTAGACCGGACGTCCGCTCACCGCTTGAAAGGAGAGGGGCGCGACAAATCGCTGCGCGGCTTCTGTCATGATCACGTCGACGGCGACGCCCGCCTGCGTCAATTTGCTGACGAGATCAACCGACTTGTAGCTGGCGATGCTCCCGCAGACACCCAGGATAATGCGTTTACCATCCAATAACGCGATTGTACCCATGGCTCACTTTGTACTCGTCCTGCAGTTCCATGTTACACAATGCCTGGCGGAAACGAAAGGATTTTGTCTCATTAGCCGCGCTGGAAACCCTGTAAGAGTAGGCAAAGAGCAGGGGAAATCAACTCGCGTTAAGCTGCCCTTTCTGATAGAGTTGACTCTACTGTCGGGGCGCATGAAGCGGGAGATGCGGCATGAATTCGGGCGAGGCAACCGGGATGATTCGCGTGCCTTGCTTGATGTTCATCGCTCTCGTTTTGCTTTTCTCCGCGTGCAGCCTCGGCGTCCCAAGCGCGGAGATCGCGCCGGTCGCGTTTTCCGGTCCTCCAGTGATTCGTATCGCTTCTCCTTTGCCGGAGCAAACTTTTTTGTCCGGCGCAACGGTCATCGTACAGGCGCGCATTGAAAATGCGGGCCCGGATTTGGCGCGGGTTACTATGCTGCTGGATGGCGTTGTGCTCGGCGAAAAGCAGGATCCCAATCCCATCGGCGCTTCGGTCGTTCCGGTCACGATCGACTGGCCCACGAGCAATCCCGGTCAGTTCGAGATCACGGTGGCGGCGGAACGCGGCGACGGCAGCGGCGCCAGCGAGAGCGTCTCAATCTCGGTCGTCCTAGCGCCTGCAGAGGAGGAAAAGCAGGAACCGCCTGAAAGCGTCGAAGTCGTCCCCGCAGCGGAAGAAATCGTCGACGCTACAGTTGTCCCGCCCCCTGACGAAACCGCCGCGGTTAGCGCAGACGCGCCAGTCGCTTCCGCGACCGCTCCGCCGCCAACCAGCCCGCCCGTGCTTTCGAGCAGAAGCGTTGCGGCGGTGATAGCGAAGCCGTCGAACTTGCGTCGCGGTCCCGGAACGTCCTTTGAACTGGTCGGAAGCATTGCCGTCAACCAAGAAGTCGTTATCGTTGCGGTGAATCCCGATCGTGATTGGTACCATATTCGTTACGGCGCTCAAGGCGATGCCTGGATCTATTCGGAACTGGTCAGTCCCAGCGGCGATCTGGGGGTCCTGCCTGTGGAGTCGGGTCCGGCGCAAGTTGAAGCGGCGACTGTTGCGCCTTCGGCTGGCAGCATTAATCTGGTAATCGCGGGCATTAGACTGGAGCCCGAGAACCTGGTCTGCAACCAGGCTGGTAAGGTAACTGTGTCGATACGCAATGAAGGCACTGAAGACACGAGTACCGGCGGCTGGATAGCGGTAGAAGATACCATTCCCGGTCGCGACGAGCCTGTGGCGCGGTCAGGTCCAGCAAGCCCCTTCCCGACGGTGCGAGCCGGGGAAACCATCACGGCAATACCTGTCAACATTACTGTTAGCGCATTTACAGAAGAGTTGCACCGCATCGTTGTTTCCGTCGACAGCGGCGGACACATTGCCGAGGCGAATGAAAACGACAATTCCAGTTACATAGAATATACCTTGCAGCGAGGCAACTGTCCCTAAGCGCGGCTTGGGCTGCGGCGCTCCGCTGCCCAAGCAATCTCCCTTGATTTGCCCTACATTGTCTTTTCCTGCGCCACCAGTTGAAAGGCGGACTAAATTGACCTCTATCCTTGTGACTAATGACGATGGTTATGACGCGCCCGGTATCGTGGCGCTGGCGGAGGCGATGCGCGCCCTGGGCGACGTGCGAGTCAGCGCTCCAGCCACCAATCAGAGCGGATCGGGCCACGCGATCACCCTTTTCAAGGATATTCCTTACAGGCGTTGCGAGGTAGGAAGCGGCATCCCGGCGCTCGCGGTCAGCGGATCGCCCGCCGATTGTATCGCTGTCGCCATGTTGGGCTTGCTGGATCACAAGCCGGATATCGTCGTCTCCGGCATCAATCGCGGCGCAAACATGGGGCAAGACCTGACCTACAGCGGTACCGTCACCGCCGCCCTGGAAGCCGCGATCCATGGCTTGCCCGCCCTTGCCATGTCCTTGGCTGCGCCGCGCGCCGACCGCGTCGAAGACTATCAAGTGGCGGCCGAACTCGCGACTCGTATCGCGAGCAAGATCTTGGAAGAGGGACTCCCGCCCATGACGATTCTCAGCGTCAACGTGCCGGGCGTGGCCCGTTTCGAAGATTTGCGCGGCATCCGTCTGACGCGGCAAGGCGTGCGGATTTATCGAGACAAACTCAAGCACATTGATGGGGGCGTGGTCCGTGTCGAGGGCCAGCCGCCGGTCGGCAATTTTGACGAGATAGGTACCGATATCTGGGCGGTTCATCGCGACTTTGTCAGCGTGACGCCGGTCCACCTCGACATGACGGCGCATCAATTCATGGCGACGCTGGAAGCCTGGGATTTGCGCTAGTCATAGCGCTACAGTTGCATCGCCCCGGATTTACCGAGCTTCAAACATCAAACTCAACGCCCTGCGCCAGCGGCAGTTCGCTGGAGTAATTGATGGTATTGGTCTGCCGACGCATATAGGCCTTCCAGGCGTCGGAGCCGGATTCGCGCCCGCCGCCAGTATCCTTTTCGCCACCGAAAGCGCCGCCTATCTCTGCGCCGCTGGTTCCGATGTTGATGTTGGCGATGCCACAGTCGGACCCGGCGTGAGACAGAAAGCGTTCCGCCGCCAGCAGGTCGCGCGTGAACATCGCGCTGGATAATCCCTGCGGCACCGCGTTATGCATGGCGATGGCCTCATCCAGCGTCTCATACGTCATAACATACAGGATGGGCGCGAAAGTCTCTTCGCAGACCAGCGGCGTTTGCCGCGGCATACGAATGATGGTCGGCTCGACGTAGTTCTCGCCGATCGCCAGCAGCTTGCCTCCGCCCGTCAACACGCGCCCGCCTTGCGCCTTGGCTCTGTCAATTGCTTCCATCATCAAGTCAACCGCGCGGCCACTGATCAGCGGACCCAGCAGCACGCCCTCCGTCATGGGATCGCCAACTGTCACGGACTGGTAGGCTCGAACGAGTCGATCACAAAGTTCGTCGGCGACCGAGCGCTCCACAATAAGCCGGCGTGTGGTGGTGCAGCGTTGCCCAGCGGTTCCGACGGCGCCAAAAAGAATGGCGCGGATCGCCATGTCCAGGTCCGCGTCGGCGCTGACGATGATGCCATTATTGCCTCCCAATTCCAGGATGCAGCGCCCCAGGCGCCCGGCGACAGCCTGGGCTACATGCCTGCCCACGCGGATCGAGCCGGTAAAGCTGATCAGCGGGAGGCGTTCATCGCGGATCATCCGCTCGCCAATCATGTCATTGTCGCCGATAACTAGATTGAAGACGCCGCTAACGCCGTGCTTCACCATCACGCGATTGCAGATCTGCTGTATCGCAATCGCAGTCAAAGGCGTCGTCGGCGACGGCTTCCATATCATCGTATCGCCGCAGACGGCCGCGATGGCCGCATTCCAGGACCAGACCGCTACCGGAAAATTGAAAGCGGTGATGATACCAATCGGTCCCAGCGGGTGCCATTGCTCGTACATGCGATGACCCGGGCGCTCCGAATGCATGGTTAAGCCATAAAGTTGTCGCGACAAGCCCACAGCGAAGTCGCAGATGTCGATCATCTCTTGCACTTCACCCAAGCCTTCGCTGCGGATCTTGCCATTCTCCAATGTAACCAGTTCGCCCAGGGGCTCTTTGTATTCGCGCAGGGCATTGCCCAGATCGCGGATGAGCTCGCCGCGCTTTGGCGCCGGCAGCGCGCGCCATTGTGCAAAGCCTGCCTGCGCCGCCGCCACCGCTCCCTCGTAGCTTTGCGCGGCGCCCTGTACGACGGCGGCAATGACCTCGTTGTTGGCAGGGTTGATCGACCGCAGCTCCACGCCCTGCGCATCATGGATCCAGTTATCGACGCCGCAGCAGACACCAGCGTTCACTTTGCTGATGCCAAGCCTTTCCAAAATGTCTTTCATGTCTGAAGCCTCCTTGGATGTCTTGTCGCCGACCATTGTCAAGGCGACTTAAGGTAGATCGGCATCACTTGATCAGCGGGATACGATCTATTGTCATCGCGGCGCAGCCTTTTCCAGGCGATCTGCGCCATATAACCGGCGCGTCGGAATCGCTCGGCTGGCGAAAGCAGCGTGATTCGCCCCCCCGCGTCACGCGCCATGCGCACTTTCTGCAGCCCGTCCTCATCGATCTCGCCGGTAAGCGTACCGGGCATGTCGCAGGCGGCGAGCAATTCATCCCAGCTTCCCAGCTTCATTTCGCCCGAGATGCGCCAGGCATCGCCCTCACAGCGATAGACCGCCCAAATGACCCGGCTGCGCCCAGCGGGCACGGTCGCGACCAAAGGGAGCGAGCGATTCGCTGCCCTGGAAGCCGCGGCGATTGTGTCGAGCGTGGTCACTGGCACGAGTGGCAGATCGCGAGCGGCCGCCATGCCCTTTGCCAAGGCGACGCCTATGCGCAGTCCCGTATACGATCCCGGACCGATCGAAACCGCCAGCGAGCTTATGTCGCTGGTCGTTGTTTCGGTTTGCGTCAGCATCTGCTTGATCAAGGGCGCTAGGAACGCGCTATGTTTCCTGTGAGCCGCAAAACTGCACTCGGCCGCCAGACTGGCGCCGTCATGGAGCGCAATGCTCAACAAGCGAGTGGCGGTGTCAATTGCCAGCAACATCAGCTCAGTAGAACCAAGTAAATTATGAGAAAAAATGCCACACTTCACCCCCATCCACATCCAAGGTCGAAATATGTACGGTCAGCTGATGGCTGACCCATTGCTATCGTTCCGCTTATGTTTATTATGAGGGCGAGCCGACGGCTCGCCCGTACAGGCTCATTATTTTTGCATTACTTACTTGGAATCACTTCAGTCTCTTGTTTAATAAGCCATCAATCCGCACCGGGCGGCTGTCTACTTAATCGTAATGCGACCGATCAGTTGCCGATAGCGCGCAAGAAGTGTCACATAACGATCGCCGCAAGCTTGAAAGACGAAATGGCGCTGCGATCCTCCGCCGTCGAGGATGTCGATCCACAGTCGCGCAGAGGGCAAAACTGTCTGGATGCGCTCGGGCCATTCCAGGAGTGCCGTCGCCGCACTATCCAGGATCTCATCCAACCCGATCGAATCCGCATCGCCGGAGCCGCTGACGCGGTAACAATCAATATGAAAGAGACGGGCATCATCGATGGCTCGCCTATGCTCGTGTACCAGGTTGAAGGTCGGACTGGTCAAAGGCGTGTCCGCGCCCCACCCGGCGCCGATTCCGCGGCTATAAATCGTTTTCCCGGCGCCCAAATCGCCGGAAAGGCAGATCACATCGCCAGCGCGCAGCAACTGTCCAAGTGATCGGCCCAAATTTTCCGTATGCTGCGGGCTGCCGCTGGTGAACTCCAATTGATATCGTCGCTGGACAGACATTGCGGCCTCCTGCCCCCATTCACCCCGGCAATTATACCCGTTGGCGTCTGTTTTTTCGCCGATAGTCTATAATCATGCCAGCCGCATGATGTGAAGAAAAGCCGATTCTCCCTGTCATATGCCGCTTTAATCGCCCGCGTTTCAACACATCGGCCGAGTAGTCAAATCCAGCAGTTAGCCGCCCACTTCGCTTGAGCGCCCGCAGACCTTGGGCTATACTGCTCTTGTACGCGTTCAAGCAATTGCAGGCATGTGAAAGACCCATGAAAGGCGAAGACCGCAGTCATGCGCTCGAGACTATTTTGCAACGGCTGTGCCTGGTGGTTGAGCAGGTCAAGCGCTGCGTGATTGTCACTGAAGAAGGTCTACCTGTTGCCAGTTACCCGGTTGATGGGGACGGAAACGGTCCAGGGCAAATGATTGAGAGTACCGAGTTGGCGGCGCTGGCAGCTTCGCTAGCCGGCGCGGGGGAGCGAACTATGCATCGGCTGGCTCAAGGCAAGCCGGGGCGCCTGGTCTTGGAAGGGGAGGCCGGTACAATGTTGTCCTTTCCCGTCGGGGACGTGTCGCTGGCTGTTCTGGTAGAATCTGATGCCAATCTCGCTCAGGTCTTGTTCGCCGCGCAAAAGGCCGCGGAGGATATCGAATCTGTGCTCTCGACAGTCTAAATCCAAGATCGGGGATGAACGGTTTTCCACATTCGCGCAGAATCATTCGACCGCTAATTGCATCAGCGAAGGCGCCACTAGACTGAAGAGACGGATAAGCGATCAAGGGTCGGGGAATGCCTCGTGAAAGCGCATGTGGCCGCGCACACAGCCGATCAGGCTTTGGTCCAGAACAAGCGCCATAAAATGTTCGTGCGAGCCGCCCGGCTTGACCCAGTCCGAGGTGAACCCGAGCGGGACCGCGGGTTGAAAACCGAAGCGCGTATAATAGCCGGGATTCCCGACCAGAAACAACAGCCCAAAGTCCGCGTCTCCCACAACCTCAATGCCGGCGCGAATCAAGGCGCTGCCGATGCCTTGCCTTTGATTGGCAGGCGCAACAGCGATAGGTCCCAAAGCCGGGAAACGCCATATTTTGGTGTCATGGGAGACCTCAGCCAAGCTGTAGGCAGCGTGCCCGACTATCCGATCGTCGATAAGCGCGACCTGCGACAGCCACAAGGCTCCGTCATCGCGCAAGCGATCGACGAGGTCGGCTTGTAGGCGGCGGCCGAAGGCTTCAGCTTCCAGAGCGTGGATTTCGTTGATATCTATAGGAATTTCGTGTCGGATGGATATTTGCATCATTCTTCTCGATAGCGCGAAGAGTCAGGAAATTTGCCGTTGTCAGACGGCCAGGAAGCAACGAGAATATCCGCAGCCAACTTCTTTTGCAAGTCCAAAAGAGATTCGAAAGTATCTATGAGCACAAGCAAGTATCTCTACTTGACCACCACCGGCCACAAGACCGGGAAGCCACACGAGATCGAAATCTGGTACGTCGAACATCGGGGCTGTTACTATCTCGTGTCGGAAAAGCGCGAAGCCTCCCATTGGGTGCGGAATATCCGAGCGAATCCGACAATCAGCTTTCGGCTTGGCAATACGGTATGGCAGGGCAAGGCGTCTTTTCCGGACGATGCCCAACTTCTGGCCGCGGTCAAAGCCAAGATGGAGGAAAAATATGGCTGGAGCAATGGCTTGGTGGTCGAACTGAAGAATGCGGTCGAGTGATCGCTAGCTCGTCGGGCAATTTGCCGCGCGGGACAAAATCGTTTACCATTAACAAGACCACAACATCGCCGTCAAGCAGCAAGGCTTGCGCTCATGCAAAAACGAATGGTCGAATTCATCCGCGCTCTGCGCGCTGCCGGAGTCCGCATCTCCTTGGCAGAAAGTCAAGACGCCATGTTCGGCGTTGACCACACGGGCGTGGCGGATGTTTCCGCCTTCAAAAGCACCATGAAAGCCACCTTGGTTAAGAATCACCGGCATCAGCCAGTCTTCGACTATTTCTTTCCACTTTTCTTCTCCAACAACAAACCTCCCTTGCAGAACATCCTCGATCAACTAGACGAGCAGCAGCAGCAACTCTTGCAAGAGGCGACGGGTTCACTTATGGGCAACCTGGATGCCTTGCGCGACCTGCTGGAACGACTATTGGAAGGCCGTGAATTTAGCGAAGAAGAACTGCAGCAACTGGGTGATGCTTCGGGCCTGCCGGGGGGCGACGAGATGTATATGCGTCCCTGGTTCGAGCGGCGCATGAATCGCCAAGCCGGGTTGACCCAAATGGATCGCTTGCTCGACGACATTCTGGAAGAACTGGCGGCCCTGGGCATGAGCGAAGAAGCGCTGGCGGAATTGGAATCGCTCTTGCGCGAGAATATGCGAGGCTTGTCCGAGCAGATTTCGCAGCATGTGGGCGCTACACTGGCGGAACAAATGGCCGAACGCGAACCGCGCGACCGGCCCGACCTGCTGGACGTGCCGTTGCAGCGCTTGAGCAGCGCCGATATTGACGACATACGCGAGGAAATTCGGCGCCTGGCAGCGCGCCTGCGCACCCGCGCCGCCCTGCGCCAGAAGCGCGCCAAGTCTGGACGCTTTGATCCGCGCAAGACGATTCGCAAAAACATGCGTTATGGCGGCGTGCCCATGGACGTGCAATTTCGGGTGCGCCACAAGAAACCCACGCTGATTCTCATTTGCGACTTGAGCACTTCAATGCGTTACGCGGTGGAATTCCTGCTGACCATGGTTTACGAATTGAGCGACCAGGTGCGGCGCACCCACAGCTTCATTTTCATTCATGACCTGGTTGATGTCAGCACCACACTGGCGGAATTGCCGCCGCGGGAAGCCGTGGCTCGAATCATGGTGGAAAACCCGCCGGGCTATTACAGCACCGACCTGGGCAACAGCCTGAACACCTTCAACAACGAACATATGCATTTGATCGACAGCCGCTCGACCATCCTCTTCTTCGGCGACGGGCGCAACAATTACAACGATCCGCGTCTCGATATCGCGCAGGATATGCAGCGCAAAGGAAGGCGCTTGATCTGGTTTTGCCCCGAGCCGCGCCGTCAGTGGGGCAGCGGCGACAGCGACATGTGGGAATACAGCATGGTCGCCGACAATGTCTTTATGGTCAACAATCTTCGCGAATTGGCGGATTCGGTGGATCGCCTTTTGGCTGATGGCTGAGAACCCCGCGCCGACAAGCTGGGATTTTATCTCGATGTGCCTTCAATTCAAGCCTACCTCATCATCGACCAGGATCGCGTCCGCGCTGATTACTATACGCGCGCGGAAGAGGGCTGGTGCGTTCGCGTATTCAATCAGCCTGAGGATGTAATTCAGTTGCCTTTGTTGAACTGCGAATTGCCGCTGGCGCAAGTCTATCTTGGCATTGTCTTTGACGAGGCGTAATCTCTCTCTTTGACTGGTCCTACTTCAAATCGCGACGATGCCAATCGTCGCTGAACAGATTGAAATCTGTTTCACGCTGGGGGAACTCGGCGATGATCTCCTCGTCGATATCGACCCCAAGACCCGGTTTGTCAGGCAGCGGGAAATAGCCGTCCACAACTTCCGGCATGCCCAGTCCCACCGCTTTGACCGGGGGATCGGCAAAATCGTTGAAGTACTCCTGGATCTTGAAGTTGGGCGTGGTCGCGGCTACCGCCAGCGACGCCATGGTCGAGCAGGGTCCGCCCACGTTATGCGGCGCGACCAGTACGTAATACATTTCGGCCGTGCCCGCCAGTTTCTTCATATTCATGATGCCGCCGAAGTGCGTGGTATCGGTTTGGATGATATCGGCGGCGCCTAACTCGAACAGGTCGCGATATTCATAAGGGGTGTGGATACGTTCGCCGGTCGCCACCGGGATGCCCAAAGCAAGGGCGACTTCCCGCACGTCGCGCAGCGCGCGCAAATTCTCCGGCGGTACCGGCTCCTCCACCCAAGCGGGTCGAAACTCCGCCAGATCGCGAATGATCTCGGTTGCCGTCACCGGATTGAAGCGGCCGTGCATCTCGATCAACAACTCGACGTCGGGTCCCACGGCATCGTAAACCGCTTCGACCAGCGCCACCGACAGCAATTTCTCTTCGCGCGTGAATTCGTAAAAGCCGCTGCCAAAAGGATCAAACTTCAGCGCGCGATAACCCTTGTCGATGACTTCTTTGGCGGCCGCGTGCCAGGCTTCTGGACTGCGCTCCACACGGTACCAGCCGTTGGCATAGGCTTTGATCTTGTCGCGCACGGCCCCGCCCAGCAGGCGATAAACCGGCTGTCCCAGCGCCTTGCCCACGATATCCCAACAGGCGATCTCTAGCAGGGCAATGCCGGTCATGGCGATCTCGCCGGCGCGCCCGTAGGTCTCGCGCAGCATGCGGTAGGTCATATCCTCGGTATTGAAGGGATCGCGGCCCAGGGCAAAATCCGGCACAGATTCCTCCAAATAGCCGATCACCGGTCCCACGCCGCCAACCGGACGCGCCTCGGCCCAGCCGACCAAGCCATCATCCGTTTCCACTTTGACGAAAAGCAGATTGCGCCAGGGCGTACCCATCACCATCGTACTGACATTGCTGATTTTCATTGTGTGATTTCCTGTTATGTGATTACCGGAATCCCCAGATCAGCCGCTCCGACTTCGCCCATGAGAGCCTCCGGCGCGTAGCGTTTGATGATGTTCATCACCAGCGCCGCCCGATGTACGCGTTCCCGCGAGAGCTTGATCGCCGTGTCCTCGATGTGCAAGCCGCTGGGATAAATGTTGGGCGCGTTGCGCAAACCCAGCTTGACATAGATCGGCGACGCGATGCGGATGAGCTCCGGCACCTCATAGTGGCGCAGAAATCCTCCGAAATCGTCCGGCGCTTCGACATAAACATCCAGCGGCAGATCCACGACGGAGCGGATCGCGGCGATCTGCGGCAGTGTCAGATCGGTCGGCACATTGTAAGTGCCAGCCCCCAAATCCTCGATCAACTTGACGGAAATCGGATTGGCGGCGCCCAACTGTACCGAGATCTTGACCACCAGATCGGCGGGCAGATCGCCGGCTTTTTTCATTTCGTCTACCAGCCACAATTGTCCCTCATCGGCCACCAGCACCGAGCGCAAGCCCAGTTCGCAGCCGCGGATGATGTCTTCCGTGGCGTAGACTACATCTTCCATGCCACGCAGGCGCGCGCCCAGGTTCTTGCCGGCGCTGGCGCGGACTTGGGCGCTGGTGCCCCAAGCTGCCCGCGGTCCTACAAACAAGCTGACTTCAATGCCAACCTCGGCGCCCAGCCGGCACATCTCGCGGATCTCGTCGTCAGTCAGCATCCAGATACCGCTGCCCTGGGAGACGCGATGTACCGTCACGCCATATTCGTCGGCGGCTTCCAGAACAGCGGCAAGGGCCTTGGGACCCTCGGTGCTGGGAATTTCGATGCGATAAGCCGCGCCGTCGGGAAAGCGCTTTTCCGTCGAGGGCAGGTCATAGAGATCGCCGGGCGGGTAGTTACAGCTTTGCAGGAAGTCGCGTACTTTCTTCATTTATTACCTTTTCCGCCTATTCGTGATAGGCTCTGGTCGAATGGCAGTATACCCAATTGTACAAGGCGCAACCACAAGTCTCCCGCTCCGCTGGCGGCATAATATAGCAAACAGCGCGCAGTTATCGCATCCGCTTAGGATACACCCTCTGTGCAAATGCGGCTCTGTGGTAAAACTTGCCTGAATTGCCAGAGAACTTGAGGCTGATAATCATGCCCGATCGCCCAAACATAATCGTCTTTTTCACCGACCAGCAACGCTGGGACACGACCGGCGTACATGGCAATCCACTGGATCTGACGCCGAATTTCGACCGCATGGCGCGGCAGGGCACTGATGCGCATTACGCCTTCACCTGTCAACCGGTCTGCGGCCCGGCGCGCTCCTGCTTGCAAACCGGCTTGTACGCCACGGAAACCGGCTGCTATCGCAATGGCATTCCTCTGTCGCAGGATAGCCGGACGCTGGCGCATTATTTCAATGACGCCGGTTACGACACGGCTTATATCGGCAAGTGGCACCTGGCGGACAGTGGCGAAGGTCCTGTCCCGCCCGAGCAGCGCGGCGGCTACGATTACTGGCTGGCGTCCAACTTGTTGGAGTTCACCTCGGACGCCTTTGACCTGGTGATGTACGACAACGATGAACAGCCGCAGAAGCTTCCCGGTTATCGCGTCGACGCGCAGACCGATGCCGCCATTCGCTATATTGACGCGCATCAAGACAACCCCTTTTTCTTGTTCTTGTCGTTCTTGGAGCCGCATCATCAAAACCACCGCGACGATTACCCGGCGCCAGGGGGTTATGCCGCTCGCTATCGAGGACGCTGGATGCCGCCCGACCTGGCTGCGCTCGGCGGCAACGCTCACGGGCAACTGGCCGGATACTGCGGCATGGTCAAGCGCCTCGATGAAGCCTTGGGCAGATTGATCGACGCGCTCATCAGCCTCGAGCAATTGGACAATACCATCATCCTCTTCACCTCGGACCACGGCTGCCACTTCAGGACGCGCAATGGCGAATACAAGCGTTCCCCGCATGAATCGTCAATACGCCTGCCGACGGCATTGTACGGCGGACCCTTCATCGGCGGGGGCCGGCTTTCGGAATTGGTCAGCCTGGTGGACCTGCCGCCGACCCTTTTGGACGCGGCCGGCATCGAGGCGCCCGATCACATGCAGGGTCGGTCGATTTTGCCGCTGGTGAGGGGCGAAGATGTGGAATGGCCCGATGAGGTCTTCTTGCAGATCAGCGAATCACAGGTCGGCCGCGCCATCCGCAGCAAGCGCTGGAAATACGCCGTGACTGCGCCGGACAAAAGCGGCTGGGAGGATTCCTACAGCGATAACTATGTCGAATCCGAGCTTTACGATCTGCTGGCTGATCCCGAAGAGTTGCGCAATCTCGCCGGTCAAGAGACGCATCGAGCGCTCTGCGATGTACTGCGTTCTCGTTTGATCAAGCGTATGATCTTGGCCGGAGAGGATGAGCCGATCATCGAACCGGCGCCGCTGCAGCCAAGTACCGGACAGCAACTTGCTGTGGGCGCGGAAGAACGCTGGCTTTAGGCTAGCAAGAGCGGCGCTTGTTTACCGTGTTTAGGGACGCGAGCGCGAGTTTACGCAGGTCTTCATTTGGCGTCGGGAAAGCGCAAGTTTGGCTTTGGCGAATCCGTGTATAATGAGTGCGACAGGCACTTGACCTACGAGGCTTTTCACGATGAAACAAATCCATTTACTGATTATTTTCGCGCTGCTGGCCACGCCGTTGTTGGCTTACGCACAAGAGGACAACGTTTCGCTTCCCTCGGTCTTTCGCATGAATAGGCTCGGGACAGAATACCAGGGTTGGAACAACTGCGGTCCCGCGACTTTGACTAATGCATTGGTTCACTTCGGTTATGAAGACGATCAGAACCGCGCCGCCAACTGGCTAAAGCCCGATGGCGAAGACAAAAACGTCAGCCCTTGGCAAATGGCTGAGTTCGTCAACACGCAGATCCCGGAGATTCCGGTTTACGGGATGGTCCGCAGCGGCGGCACCATAGAATTGTTGCAGACGCTGATGGTTAACGACTTCCCCGTGGTCATCGAAAAAGGTTATGAACCCAGCGGATATGATTGGATGGGGCACTATCTTCTGCTGAGCGGCTACGATGACCAATTGGAAGAGTTCAACAGCATGGACAGTTTCAAAGGTCCCGATACGCGCTACAGCTACCGGGACATTGCCAAATACTGGCAACATTTCAATTACACTTATATCGTTTTGTACACGGCGAACCGCGAAGCGGAGTTAATGGAACTGCTGGGGGCAGACGCCGACGAATGGCAGAATCATATCAACACGCTGGAACAAGCGCGGGCCGAGGCCATAGCCGATCCCGAAGACGCCCACGCCTGGTTCAATATGGCCAGCAGTTTTGTCAACCTGGGCATGTTCGACGTGGCGGCGCAGGCATTTGACCAGGCGATTTCGCTGGGATTGCCCTGGCGCATGATGTGGTATCAGTTCGGACCTTACGAGGCTTATTATCGTACCGGGCGCTTCGACGATATGATCGCGATCGTGCGGCAGAACCAGAACGATGGCGGCGGACACTTTGTCGAAGAGACCTGGTACTACCTGGGCATGGCGCGCGAAGGGCGCGGCGAATATGACAAGGCGCTGCAAAACTACAATACCGCGCTCAACTTAAATCCCCATTTCAGGCCGGCGCGGGAAGCCAAGGAGCGTCTCGCGGCGCAGAGTGGCTGAGCCCCAAGGCTCGGGCGTCATATCGCAGTTTACTGATGGCGTAGAATTGTATTTGGGACTCGCTCAGTTTCCGTTCCGCTGCAATAGACAAGACCAACTTGCCACTTTGCGATCTGAATTAAGTTTGATTGAAGTTCACGTCGGCGATGTACTTGCGCGCCACAACCTGACTCCAGTACAAAGCCAGGATATAAGGCATCACCAATACAACGGAAAAGAGCTTCTCCAGCGTGTTTGGAAGTCGCTCGATATCCCCCGGCAACAGCTGTGCAAAAGGCAATAGAATCAACACCGTCATCAATCCAGTGACCAGCCTGGCTCGCTCGCAATGGTGGATCTTGCGACAGAAAACCCAGGTCACGAAAGCCGTAAACAAGCCTAGCTTCAATCCAAATACGAAGCCGAGCACCGTGAAGGCGAAGGTTACTTCCAAGACGAACCGAATGACGTTCTCAAGCCTTGCGCTGTCGGTCCCCGCGAAGAATGAAACAGAACCATGCGCGAGCAGCAACACGGGGCTCACTAGCGTGGCATAGATTGCCATTCGAATAAACACGTTGATATGCGGGTTATACGCTAGCATCATGTTTTTCCGCGCTGCAAACTGGCGTACTGCTCGGCGAGGTACTTGCGCGCGGCGATCTGGCTGATCCAGACGGCGACGGCGGCGTGAGCTATCTGTACGATAAGATAACTAAGGCTGTATCCGTACGCATTGCGCAGCAATGCATTAACAGTTGCGATGATTAGAAGTGCCGGTAAGGCAACCACGGCAAGCGCCATGGCCAGTTTGAAGCGTCGAGGATCTGGCTCGTATCCAAAGACGGCTGCGATTACGACTCCGACCACTCCGAAGGCGATGCCAAAAAAGAGCGTGCCAACTACTGTGTAGACTTGGGCCATGTGTAGACTATAATCAAGGCTTCGCTGCATCAGGAGTGAATCGGCGATGCCCAAAGCAAAACTCTTCAGGGCAATATAGGTGACCAATCGCAGGAATAATCTGAACTTGGGATTGCGCGGGAGACTCATCTTGCTTTCGCCTTTCGCCCATTTGGCGAGACATCTTGTATGTACTTGCGCGCCACGATCTGACTCAGATAGATTGCCAGGACAAAAAGGATTAGGACCCCGACAGATTCGGGATAGCGACTGATATCGTTGTTCAGCATCGTCGCAAGAGACCAGCGGACGATGTCCAAAGGGGAGAAGATGTAGATAACGCCAGCGGTGATAGCGCCGGCAGCAGCCCGGAAGAGCCGTGGATGGCGCATTTCACGAAAGAATATCAGTGTGAGCGAGGCGATCATAATCCCAAGCAGCGGGGAGGCGACAAAGCCGTAAACGTAGCCAATGCCGCCTCCAAAAATCATGGCAAGCAGGAATTGCGTTAGGTATTCATCCAAGGTCGAGTCTGTGGCATGACCGAGGAATCCCAAGCCAAACATGAAACCGCCCAGGGTGCTGATCGCCATACCATATAGGCTCATTCGCAACACGATCATTGCCCGAGGTCCAATTATCTTCAATAAGGACGTCATCATTCGCTGCGCTCCAGCTAACAGACATGATCACCTATACGAAAGCCGGGTTCAAGTGAGCCTCATTCACAGCGAAGAGTTCATCCACCATGGATTGGATCTCCCGCAGCGAGCAGACCGCCGCCGAGAGCGGCGAATACGCCACAGCCTGGTAGATCAAACGCTTGTCGCCCTTGAGTATGCCCTCGACCGCCATCTCTTCGATCTGTGAATAGAGGTTGGTCAGCGGCGCCACGGAACCCGGCAGCGAGCCGACCGCCACCGCTTCTAAGCCATCGCGCGACGCCCAGACCGGCACCTCGACGCAAGCATCGCTGGGCAAATTGTCGACCAGGCTCTTGTTGGGCACATTGCCATTGAATTTGAAGGGCGCGCCGCCTTCCATGGCGTTGATGATATAGGCGGCGTATTCGTGGCCGCGTTCCAAGTCGATCTCCTCTGCCTCGAACCAAGCGTGGATGTCATCGCGCCAGTCATGTTCGCGGCGGCGATATTCTTTCAAGATATAGGCGTGATGTCCGGGATTCCAGTTGGTGCCGTGCGTGGCGTATTTCTCGATCAGGTCGGGGCGTTTACGGAACCACCAGTTGTACTCGGAATTGTGCCCGCTGGATTCAGTCACGTAATAGTCAAGCGCCAGGTACATCTCGTTGCGCACCTGTTCCTTGTTATAGATGTCCTCGTTTTCGGAGATCGCGCGATGAATCAAAGGATAGGCGTCTTCTCCATTCCAGGTATATTCCACGAACCAGGCAGTGTGGTTGATACCGGCGCAGGTATAGTGGATCTCGTCATAAGGGGCGCCGATCCAGTTCGCCAGCATCTTCGAGGTGCCTTGCACGCTGTGACAAAGGCCCGTCACCATGATATCCGTTTCAATATCCATCGCGCGGCAGAGCATGGCCATTGGGTTGGTGTAATTCAACATCAGCGCGTTCGGGCAGTAGCGCTCCATATCACGGGCGATATCAACCAACACGGGAATCGTGCGCAGCGAGCGGAAAATGCCGGAAACGCCGCGCGTATCGCCGACATTCATATCGACGCCGTACTTCATGGGGATCTCGATATCGTGCCGCCAGACATCGGTTGAGCCAACCAGGATGGTGACGACCACATAATCGGCGCCGCGCAAAGCCTCGACGCGGTCCATGGTCGCGCTGACTTTGGCGGGGTATTCGCCGGCGGTGACGATGCGCTGGACGGCGCGCCTGGCGAAATCGAGGCGCTCGGCATCGATATCCATCAAGGCGATTTCAGCGCCTGCGAGGGACGGGAAGGTCAAGATGTCTTTGACGAGCTTGCGGGTGAAGCCGAAGCTTCCGGCGCCGATAAAGGTGATCTTTGGCATGGCTTGGTTCTCCGAGATGATCGTGGATTGATTAATGTCTATTGTAGACTGTAAGCGTTCAATTCCCAATATACGTCCGAATCCGCTAGCTTCGAAACTGGAAGAGGCGAGTTGGTCGGCATTGTTGAAAACCGGCGCGTGTAAAGACTTCTGTCGATTCCGCGAGAGTAAACAGCCATCGTAATTTTCTAAATTGACAACGCATCAACGCAACTGTAATTACAGCAAATCGCGGTCCTAATCTCACCCGGGCGAGTCGCTCCGACGTCCTGGAGTAGCTTGCGAAGGGTATTCACTACGGGCGCAATCCAATCCAGCGCTGAGGCTGCTTGAGGCTAGGCGACCCACTTGAGCTTTGTCGGCAAAGCAATGCGCCTTGAATGGAAACTTTCGGGGACGAAGGTGCTTTATCGTGCAAAGAAAGGTTAGAAATCATAGTAAATCCATTTGATTTTGGAAACACGCGACTATTTGGCCGCATCTTATTAGCTCAATTGTTCTATTATTTATCCATATCATCCAACTAAAAGCGAAAGGACGGGATCAAGGAAAGATTGCTAGGACTGGTTTCAAAGTACAGGGTGAAGCGGTTGCATCGTGCGAACAGGCTTGTGACAGGGCAAATCCACGCGACAGTTTCACAAAGTGCTTGATGTTTGGCAGGGCGATACTTTTACATGTGAGAAAGCGACAGAATTCGTAAAGTAAGGAGAAGATGAAATGGCTTGGACAGCACCTAAAACCGATTGGACCAACGGCGAACTGGTTTCCGCCGATGATATGAATGCGATAGGCGAGAATCTGGCGGCGCTCAAACGCCCATCTGTAGCTTTCGCAGTAGGTGTAACGAGAGCGGATATCACTGCAAACGCAGGTGACTTTCGGGATGTGGATAGCGATAACTTGAACCTAACGATCACAACTACCGGTGAACAAGTGTTGGTCCATTTTCATGGTTCGGTGTGGCGCGCGCACCGCGAAGGGGGCTATTACGACATTGAAGTCGACGGGACCCGTCAAGGTGATACCTATGGCATTTTGCGTACTTACGCTAAAGATGGAGGTGGCTATGACAATTTGGGTTTCACCCATTTGATTCAGAATCTAAGCGCTGGACCTCACACCTTCAAATTCCAATGGAAGGTTGTTAACTCATTACAACTGAAAGCAGGCGCCCAATTCTGGGTAAGGGAAATATAGGCATCCGTCCATCAGCATGCTGAAATATGAAGGACAGACAAGCGACATGCCCCATGTCATGCGCGACTACCGGAGATGGGTTGTGTTAGCAGTTTGCATCCAGTAAGCGCGGCTGGCGCCTAATGCCCTCAAGCGCTGAAGCTGTCAAGGGATTGGCCACCGAAGCGACGCTATATCTGTAGAACAATTCGTCTTGAATGAGATGTCGCAGGGACGGGCGGATAATCGTTCGGAATAAGTATGAAATATACGAATTCCATTCGATTTGGCAAAATGCGATCAAATAGTAGCGATTGATTAGAACAAGTGTGCTATTATCTTTGCATATCATCAAGACTAAAAGCAAAAGGCGCAGAGTCGAGGTGAAGAATGCTGATCAAGGCTTTTTAAGCGCGGGAGTAAGCGGTTATATCGCGCGGGACGGCTTGTGACAGGGCGGATCTACGCGACAGTTTCACAAAGCGCTTGATGTTTGGCAGGGCGATACTTTTTCATGTCAGAAAGCGACAGAATTCGTAAAGAAGGAGAACATACGATGGCTGGGACGACACCTAAATTTGACAGGACCGACGGCGAACCGGTTGCCGACAGCGGTATGAACGCGGTCGTCGAAAATAATGCGGTCTTGACAGCCGCACCGCCGACAGCGAGCTATCAAACGGCATCTGACATTGATTCATACACTGATGACTTTGTCGATATTGATAGCGACAATCTGAACCTCACGATCACCACCAATGGCGGGGATGTGCTGGCGGGTTTCCAAGGCGCAATACATCGTCTTGGCGACGGCACCACGGTTAACATCGACATTGAAGTCGATGGGAATCGGCAAGGGGCTTGGCACACCGGCATTATATCAGCCGGTATCGGTTCGTCCCGTAGTCCACTGGGTTTTTCCTACCTGATTAGGAACCTGAGCGCCGGACGCCATACGTTCAAACTTCAGTGGAGGTCAAACGTGCGCGGCCGGGGGATGAAACTCAAGACCCATTCTCAATTTTGGGTGCGCGAGATTTAGACGGTTCCGTCGGCAAAAACAAGCGCATAAGAAGGAGGTGATGTATGTAAAAGGACAGGCGCGGCTGGCGCGATGCGAAAATGCAGTTTGAACGGCGGATGAGCTTGGAGCGCTCGCTGCCGGTCATACCGGGACTTGATCGAGATTCGTTAATGTCGATCAAGTTGTTAAATCTCAAGCAGTGTTTACAGGTCGAATCATAAGGAGAAAACACATGGCATGGACGACGCCTAAGACAGATTGGGCTATCGGCGAACTGGTTGCCCCAAATGATATGAACGCGGTTGGAGGGAATCTGACAATGTTGAAGAATCCGGCGATGGCGTTCGAATAGGTGGTAGTCAGGGTTTGATGCGAGTCAAGGTTGAAGACGAACCCATCAGTCAAAGTTTCACCTGTGTGATTCAAAACCTAGGCGCCGGAACCCATACCTGTAAGCTCCAGTGGAAGAATCCAAACCATGTACGTTTGTATGCCGGCGCTCAGTTCTGGGCGCGGGAGATTTAAAGCGATCCTTCCATCCACTATCAGAAATATCAAGAAAGGAGAAATGATATGCGCAATGAAACGCGCGACTACCGCGATTACCAGAAGCGCAAGCTGAGCGGCAGCACTGACGGGCGCGGCATCAAAGTGACGGCGAGCGGCAGCCCCGGCACCCTGGTCCACAGTGCGCTGAGCAGCGTCGCCGCCAATGAATGGGATGAGATCTTCATCGAGGCGGTGAACACCCACACTTCGGATGTCAAGTTGACGGTTGAATGGGGCGGGACGGACAGTTCGAATGATCTCATCGAAATCACGATTCCGGCGGAGAGCGGCTTCACGGAAGTCATCCCGGGTCATGTCCTGCAGAATAGCGCGCTTGTCCACGCCTTCGCCGCCCGGGCCAACGCCATCGTCCTGCACGGTTATGTCAACCGTTATCAACATATCTAGGAGGAGATGATGTCGAAACTTTCAGGCGATCATGTACAAGTCCTGGTTGACAGCTATGAAATCACCGGCGACAGCAACCACATCAGTATCAATGACAACCGTAATGTCTTTGATGCCACTGCCTTTGGCGACGAGGTTCACAAGTTTATCGCCGGGCAGCGCATGATGTCGGTGCAGCACGCCGGTTTCATGAACAGCGACGAAGCGGGATCGCATCCCGCGCTGAAGGGGGTGGATGTTGATGGACTGATCTCGGTGTATGTGGGAGATAACGCCGAGCCGACAACAGGCGCCCCAGTCTTCAGTATGCTGACGCAACAGGGACGTTACGGTACCCTACCCCAGGTCAACCGGATGATTCCCTTCCAGGCGGTCTTCGCCAATCGGGGCGACAACGGCGGCTGGGGGGTGGCTTTGGCAAGCCCGACTGAACTCATCGGCTCATTCCGGGGGAATGCGGTGGACAACGGCGTTTCTACGGATGGGGGCGGCTTGGCCTGTCTGCATGTGCTTAGCGCCGCGGTTAGCGATGCCTACACTATCAGCATTGAGGGTTCCAGCACTGGCGGATTCACCGGTGAAGAGAGCACTTTGGCGACCTTCACATTGAATACCCAGACGCTCGGCTCGGAACAAGTCAAGATCGACGGGAGGATCCCCCGCTATGTCCGCTGCATGGCGACAGCCGCCCCAGCCGCGCGGAATCGCATCAGAATCGCAATTTCGCTGATTCGCAATTAAGCGCAACACCAAAAACCAAAACACGTAAAGGAGAAAGAAATCATGGCATTGTCAGGAGATCACGTCATCGTAAAGATGGACGACAGCAGCGGTACCTTGCGGACATTCGCGGATGGGGACATCCGCAGCATCGACCTGGGACTGACCTACGACCAGTTTGATGTCACCGGCTTCGGCGACGAGGCGCATCAGTATATCAACGGGCAGTTGCGGGCGCCGGTGACGATTCAGGGTTATCTGACGACCGACGGCGTCAGCGGCACGCACACGGTCATCCAGGGCGCGTTCGCGGCCGGCAGCCAGGTCTCGCTGGAGGTGCAGGTGGGCGAGAACGCGGCGCCGGCGCGGAACGATCCCAAGTACAGTGGCGAGTTTCTGGTATCGAGCTACCGTCCGCAGATCACGACCGGCGGGGCGGTGATGTTCACTGCGACCCTGCAGCCGGCGACGGGTACAGCGCCGGCCTGGGGCGTGGTCTAGTCAGCAGGTTATCGTAATCCGACAGGGGCATGCGCGGCGGCTTGTGACAGGGCAGGCTGCGCAACCCCTGTTCACAAATGAGCTTGGCATTCAGCAGGACAATTCTCGTAAATGTGTGAAAGGAGTACATACAATGACCTGGACGGATCCCAAAACCGATTGGAGCAACGGGGACCTGGTCACCGCCGATGATATGAACGAGATCGGCGAAAACCTGGCGGTGGTGAGAAATCTGCCAACAGTTGCCCACACAACGACGGCAGATATTAGCGCGAACGCTGGTGAATTCGTTGATGTAGATAGCGCCAATCTGAACCTGACGCTCAACACAAATGGCGGCGACGTACTAGTTCATTTTCATGGGACAGTAGAACTCCATAACGGAGAGAGAGCCACTTTTGATATTGATGTTGATGGGAGCCGACAAGGTGGTGACATTGGCATTTTACATGGCGGCATTCACCAGGCCGGTATACACAAAGCGTTTAGCTTTACCCGTTTGGTCCAGGGTTTAAGCGCCGGATCTCACTCTGTCAAAATTCAGTGGAAGTCAAGAGGGAATATAAAGTTGTTCCACGGCGCTCAATTCTGGGCGCGCGAGATTTAGATTTTACTTTCGCAAGCAATTGCGCAAAGCATAAAAGGAGAAATGATATGCTCGATGAACTGCGAGACGATCGCAACAAGCGAGGCCCGCTCGCTTTGAAGTGGCTTGCGGTCTGTAGCATGATGTACATGCAATGCCGCCGAGCGCTGACGCTGATTGTCGACAGGGCGAGATGTCTTGCGCGGAAGATATCAAGCATGTGGGGACGTGATCGTTCGGAAAAGGTATGAAGCATACGAATTCTGTTCGATCTTGGAAAACGCGACCATTTGGTCGCAACTTACAGAACAAATGTGCTATTATATCCCTGTATGATCAAATTAGAAATGAAAGGAGCGGAACGAGGAAAGATTGCAGATGGGTGGTTTCAAAGTACGCAGTACGCGGTTGTGTCGTGTGAACCGGCTTGTGACAGGGCAAATCCACACGACACATTCACAAACCTGCTTGATGTTTAGCAGGACAAATTCAGTATACACGAGAAAATGACAAAAGTCGAAAAAAGGAGAACATACAATGGCTTGGACAACACCCAAAACGGATTGGGAGACCGGAGAACTGGTTGCCGCCAGCGATATGAACGCGGTCAGCGAGAACCTGGCGGCGCTCAAGAATCCTGCGACGGCCGTCTACCTGACGACTGCAAATGCCTATGCAGCCACTGATACATTTGCTGACGTTGACAGCACTAACCTGAATCTGACGATCACGACAACCGGCAGTGATGTGCTGGTTCATTTTAGCGGTGCTATGAAAGCTAAGTACAGTTCTGTCAATAGCTTTTTGGATATCGATGTCGATGGAAATCGACAAGGCGATGACAATGGCATTCTACCGATTTGGGTTACCAGAACTTATCACGGTGTGAGTTTTAGCCACTTGGTTCAGAACTTGAGCGCTGGATCCCATACCTTCAAATTGCTGTGGAAAAATGACGGTCTTAATGGAACCTACCTGATTGCCGGCGCCCAATTCTGGGTGCGGGAGATTTAGGCATTCTTCCATCAGTATGCTCGATGAGCAAGAAAGGAGAAACGATATGCGCAATGAAACGCGCGACTACCGCGATTACCAAAAGCGCAAGCTGAGCGGCAGTATTGACGGGCGCGGCATCAAAGTGGCGGCGGGCAGCAGCCCCGGCACTCTGGTCCACAGTGCGCTGAGCAGTGTCGCCGCCAATGAATGGGATGAGATCTTTATTCAGGCGGTCAACACGTCGATCGCTCCGGTCAAATTGACGGTGGAATGGGGCGGGGCGGACAGCCCGGATGATCTCATCGAAGTCACGATTCCGGCCGAGAGCGGCTTCACGGAAGTCATCCCGGGCCACGTGCTGCAGAATGGCGCGCTTGTCCGCGCCTTCGCTGCCGGGGCCAACGCCATCGTCCTGCACGGTTATGTCAACCGTTATCAACATATCTAGGAGGCGATGATGCCTAAGCTTGCAGGCGAGCATGTACAAGTTCTGGTTGATGGCTATGACATCACCGGCGACAGCAACCACATCAGCATCAATGAGGACCGCGATGTCTTTGATGTCACTGTCTTCGGGGACAAGGCTCACAGATTCGCGCCCGGGCAGCGCATGATGGCGGTGCGGCACGCCGGCTTCATGAACAGCGGCGAGGCAGGATCTCATCCCGCGCTGAAGGGAGTTGATGTCGATGGGTTGTGCTCGGTCTATGTAGGGGAGAACGCGGAACCGGCGGTGGGCGATCCGGTCTTCAGTATACTGACGCGACAGGGGCGTTATGGCGCCTTGCCCCAGGTCAATCAGGTGATTCCTTTCCGGGCGGTCTTCGCCAATCGGGGCGACGACGGCGGCTGGGGCATCGCGCTGGCGAATCCGCGTCATGTGATCGGGTCATCCAGCGGGAGTGCGGTGGACAACGGCGCTTCTACGGATGGGGGTGGCTTGGCTTGTCTGCATGTGCTTGACGCCGCCGTCAGCGATGCCTATACATTCAGCATTGAAGGTTCGGACAGCGGCGCCTTCGCCGGCGAAGAAAGCGTTTTGGCGACCTTCGCGCTGAATGGGCGGACGATCGGCTCGGAGCAGGTCAAGATCGACGGGAGGATCCCCCGCTATGCGCGCTGGGTGGCCACAGCCGACTCAGCCGCGCGAGATCGCATCAAAATCGCAATTTCGCTGATTCGGATTCGCGAGCCAGTTGGCTCGTCCCAGAGACTGCGGTTTGAACATGAGTTCGTATCGCCCGGTCCAAACAGAGGCAACATAGGGCGCGGTATTGACCGAGACACTATCGTTGGTCGGTTAGACCCGACAAACGAGGGGTAGGAATAAGGACAGCGAAGTGCAAACATCGAATTGGCAAACGGCGTCTGATGGCACTGCACAGCCTTAATTCGACGGAGGAAAAGCTGTCAATCGGGGTGGCAGGGGAGAATGGTCGGATTACGCTTCCGCCACGCCGCAAAGCTAGCAATTTACCGAGTAACAATCAGTACACAAACCAAAACACATAAAGGAGAAAGAAATCATGGCATTGTCAGGAGATCACGTCATCGTAAAGATGGACGACAGCAGCGGTACCTTGCGGGCATTCGCGGATGGGGACATCCGCAGTATCGACCTGGGACTGACCTACGACCAGTTCGATGTCACCGGCTTCGGCGACGAGGTGCACCAGTATATCAACGGGCAGTTGCGGGCGCCGGTGACGATTCAGGGTTATCTGACCACCGACGGCGTCAGCGGCACACACACGGTCATCCAGGGCGCATTCGCGGCCGGCAGTCAGGTCTCGCTGGAGGTGCAGGTGGGCGAGAACGCGGCGCCGACGCGGAACGATCCCAAGTACAGCGGCGAGTTTCTGGTATCGAGTTACCGTCCGCAGATCACGACCGGCGGGGCGGTGATGTTCACTGCGACCCTGCAGCCGGCGACGGGTACAGCGCCGAGCTGGGGCGCGGTCTAGTCAGCGGGTTATCGTAATCCGGTTGGGGGGCTGCGCAGCGGCTTGTGACAGGGCGGGCTGCGCAGCTCCTCCATTCACAAATCAACTTGATGTTTAGAGGAGAGAGATCATGCCATTTCGCGGAATCTCAGTAGATGACGAAGGCTCAATCATCTACGACGGCAAAAAGTTCATCGTCAGGAATCCAAAAAGCAAGGCGCTGAAAAACTTCAATCCGGGCGACAAGCCGCTCATCGGCTTGCCGGAAGATCATCCGAGTCACCCGAACAATCGTAAGAAATCGCCGCGAACGATACCGCCGGGTTTGCATGTGCCTCCGCCTGCGACGACGCAGCCGCCTCAGCGGGAACAGCGGGAGTCGAGAGATCTATATGTAGACCCCACAATACAGGAATATGAAGAGCGCCAGGAGCGGCGAACGACCACTGCGCCAGCCCCTCCGGTTATTGCCGAGCCACCTGACATTGATGAAATCAAGTTAGGTCATGCTGCAGAAGATCATGAGTTCCCAATTCATCCGGTCGACATGGAGTATCATCTTGCGGCGCAACACAACCCACTGCTGCATGAGGTACAACTTATATGCCAGCATGAAGGTATTCCACCGGGATTGGAAAGTCACCCCGATCGGATCCTAAGCTTGTGCGCAGAGCATGGTATAGACGAGGAAAATGACGCGGAAGCCCGAGAATATCTCAATAATTTGTTGAATGGCGGCCCGCGCCAATATAAAGCGGGTGATCCACTCAATGCCGCTTGGGAGGAAGCGCACGAGGCATACGATCCGAGTGTTAATGAAAGCGTAAACAACGAAAAGACGGCAATCGCGAACTATCGTTCACTGATAGAAACAACCTACGGCGTTTCCTTGACGAGAGCCACGGATCTTTCCTCAAATACGGGCAGAAGAGCAGACTTATGGGATTTGCTGCGGGTCAGAATGATTCATGTTGGCCTTGAAATGGCGGCCGCAGCACTTGGCGATATGGTACGCGAGATTGGCTATGACTGGGATGACGCTACTGCTTTCCGACGGATCATAGGCGATGATATAGAGTTGTTCCTTTCAAATGAAACGAGCAGCCAAGGCGCACTTGCAAAGGTTGAGGATCGAAAGATAACTGTCTTTTGGAACGCAAATCCGAACGCGGACAGAAACTATTATCTGCTTCCGAATTTGCTCTTGCATGAACTGGGACATGTATTCAATGCAAACGCCGGCATAGGCAATCGAGATCGTCCTGGTTCCATTAATGCGACTGTCGGACATCCTAACACTCTGGCTGGCATGGGAGCGCCATATCCGACTAAGTTACTAACCGATGATCCGAACGAGCTAGTCATACACAGTCAGTCTCTGGATCTAGTGAATCCCCTGCATTACGATTTGGATTTAGAGTACAACGACAAGCTTTTCGACAATGCAAGTGAGTTCAGTCAGGATCAGGTTCAACTCCTCCAACAAAGTTGGGAGTATACGACAAATGAATTCACGGCTGATGCATTTCTCAACTGGGTGTATCATCGCAACACCGGCGGAACAATCGGCTTTACAGATGATGCTGCTGGCGATGATTGGCGAGAGTTTATGGATCTGAACATGAGAACGTGGATCCGAAATGCAGTAGTGTATAGTGCACTCAGGGAAAATAGCAATTTACCATTTTTCCTGGAGCATAACAGGATACGGGGTTTCGTTGGAATGGCAACAGTAGGCAACTTTTCTCGGGGCGCAATCGTCCGGAATGAGCCCTCTACAGCTGGCGAAAACACCTCTGTGGTCGGTACGTTGACGGCAGGGGATGAGGTCGCAGTGATTGGACAAGCTAAGGGCGATATCAACGGCGTACTTGGGGATTGGACTGCGGTAATATTTAATGGAACACAACGCTGGATGGCGAGTTTCCTTTTAGCTTTGCCGGAAAACGTCCCCCCTTCTGCTGAAGATGAGTGGCTGGATTTTGATGGTGGTTTCTCGCGTGCGAAAGACTGGCAGTTTTACTTCAATCTACTTCGGTATCTTGACACAGGAGCAGGAAATGCTTAGCAAAACAGTATTCACACTTGCGTTTTTGCTTGTATGCAGCACTAGTTTGGCGCATGGAACTGATCGATATTGCCGGTCTTGGCAACCGGGGACTAACTGCCTACCGGGTGCTGCATTTTCTGTCGATAATGTTCATCAGATACATGAAACGACGGCTTCGGAAGGGCCGCCCTTTTACGATGCAAGCTGGCATGAAAGGGAACCCATTCTCGCCTATGTTGCTGGATGTTTCTGTAGCTCTGATGAAAAGTATCTTCTCTTTACGCGATGGAGGGACAGCGATTATGCACTCGCGAACACTGCATCCTTGCTCTCTATGGCGGATCCGGAGAGATCGTATACGAGAGTTCTTATTGTGTCCGATATGATCATTGCTGGAACAATGTCAGGACACCTGCAATTCTGGGATCTTATGGAAGAGAAGCTGCTATTTGAACAAGCTGTCGGCAACGGGGAAGTCACTGCGATCTTGTTACATCCTACGGGTGGGTGGCTCGTAGTAGCAATAGCAAATACCTATCTTTATCGAGTGGACCTAGACATGCAGACTGTCACAGAAGTCAACTTGCTTGGCAACGAGGATCAAGTACTGGAAGCAATGGCGTTTTCGGACGAAGGGCACTTGTTGGCTGCCGCTGGGGGAGGGACGGTCGCGATTTGGGAATCGGGCTCTTGGGCGGCATGGGAACCGCAACCCATACCCAGTGGAATGGTGGGCTTGCTACGATTTACGGACAATGACAGGTCCTTGCTTGTATCGTCGGGAGGAACTGTAGACCGCTGGTCCTTGAGTGACAGAAGCTTATCATATGGTCAGCAATTGCAGCCTTATGCTGGAAGGCGCGAGTGTGCCATTACAGTCGGTGACATCAGCGTTGATGGAAGTCTATTAACGACGGGAGACGTGTGCGGTCAATATCGAGCTTGGGATTTGGCTGCGGACGCAGAAATGTACATCCCGCAATTGCATGAACGATTTGAAGGTTTTCCGGTTGAAGTCCTTGAGTTCAGACCGGATGGTCGCGTCTTGTTCATGGGCAATTATGGCGGCTTTGGTTATCTGATTATCCACCAACCCGAGTGATTTCATGTGTTAATGAGTGTATAGGAGGCAAAGAAATGGCAACAAAATGGAAAGTCGAAGTAGATTGGAACCGGGACGGCACCTATTCCGAGGTCACGGAGTATGTGATCGAGGTTCAGTGGTTTCTCGGTTTTCGCGCGCCTTATATGGGCACAGCATCGGAAGCATATCTGCATTTGACCTTGAACAATGCGGACAAGCGCTTCTCGCCGGAGGACAGCAGCGGCCCGCTCTATGGGAACCTGGCGCCGTTGCGGCCGCTTCGTGTGACGTCGGACGATGGTTCAACCGTCAGGACGCATTGGTCGGGCTGGATCAATATGATCGAGCCGGCCACCAACAAATATGGGGCGCGACAGGCCAATATTGTGGCCGCTGGCGCGATGCAATTCCTTAAGGCGACGGAGACTAAGATCGAGCTGCAAGAGAACCAGCGCAGCGACCAGATTATCGACGCCTTGGTCAACGAGGTCATCTTCCCGCCAGCGCTCAGCGACGCCTGGGTGCTCGGCGACCCGGACTACAGCAAGCTGGGGCAATCGACCAAGCTGGCCAACTTGGAAGCCTACAGCAACTACGAAGAGGGCATCCTGACCGCGCGGATGGCGGGGGACAACTGGGTGCGGCAGGGGGGCTATTCGGATCAACTCAAGGACACCTTCGATGTCTACCGCGGCATCCGCGACGTCACCGCCGCCGAGCGCGGCAAGTTCTTCTTCGACCGCGAGGGCAAGGCGGTCTTCTGGAATCGGCATCACA
This sequence comes from Anaerolineae bacterium, assembly GCA_034420635.1. Classification (GTDB taxonomy): domain Bacteria; phylum Chloroflexota; class Anaerolineae; order Aggregatilineales; family Phototrophicaceae; genus UBA6055. The sequence goes on from DAOULD010000203.1 coordinate 54,055, forward strand.
TCCTGGACAAGGACGACATTGACGCCACGTTTGACGATGCCATGACCGACATGAAGTATACCTTCGCCAGCCCCGATCAGACCAAGAACGAGATCATCGTCACCTGTCATCCGCGTTCGGTCGCCGCGACCGCGACAACCTTGTGGGAGCTCAAGGACGCGGTCATCCGGGTGGCCCCGGGCGAAACGCGCGAGGTCTATGTCAAATATAAAGACGAAAAGGACAAACGGATCGGCGGCAAGGATGTCACGGTAGAGGACGTGGAATGTTCACAGGGCCATTGCTCGGTTGAGGTCGAGGCCAAAGCCAACGGCGCCAATCTGATCTTCAAGAACGAGAGCGATGACACCGGAGCGGTGATTGAGAAATGCGTGGTCAAGGGGCGCAAGGTCGTGGATGAGGGACAGATGGATGCCCGCGCCATCGATCAGTTGAGCATCACTTATTATGGCCGGCGCACGATGAATGTCAATCTGCCCTCGATCGATGACCTGGATCAAGCGCAGTACATCGCCGACTTCGAGCGCAACCGGCGCAAGACGCCTTTTGGCCTGGCGCAGACGATCACCCTGCAAAGCCATGCCGAGTACGGCGGCGCGCGACACGAGGGCCAACTGGCTTTGACGATCGGCAGTCTGGTTCGGCTGCAAGAAACGCAGTCCGATCATGAGGGGATCTATTTCATCATCGGCGAGGCGCACGAATTGGCGCGCGGCGGCAAGCACTGGACGACCACCTGGTACCTGGAGCCGCAGATCGAGACCTTGCCCTGGAGGCTGGAAGATAGCGTCCGCAGCAAGCTGGATGTGAGCGCGTACCTGGCGTATTAGCGATCAGTTCGGTGAGATGAGGCGGCTTGTGACAGGGCGAGCCTCATCTCACTGATTCGCAAATCAGCTAGATGTTTAACGAGGATGAGCACTCCGTAATTTGCAAACTTGGCGGCGCGCGCGTTTTATCAACCAATGCACATGGAACAGGACAACTGTGGATCTCAACGATTTGCCGGATGAAGTCAAACTCCCGATTATGGCAGCGCTCGGCGGCAGCATTGTCGCTGTATTTAACCATTTTACCGATGTGTTCAAGCGCAGTTCTCGCAAAGCTGACATCAGCGTCGACAAGATCGAAGCCGAGCATCAACTCGATGTTGGGCAGGCTGAGCTCATTCATCGCATGGTCGATCAGCACCTGCTGCAAGAGAACAGCGTCTTTCGCATCATGGAAGAGGAGGTGAGGGAAAACAAGAAGACGATTCGCAAGCTGCTGGAAGAGCGCATCGCCATGAAAGCGGAGCTCGTCGCTCTGCACACCGAAAACCAAGCGCTCAAAGATCGTATTGCCGAACTTGAACGACTCAATCACAAGGAGAAGAAAAATGGATAAGAGCAAAACAGCGCCGCGCAGACTTTTGCAATCGCGGCGATTCTGGTCTGCGATCATCAGTATCATCACTTTACTGATCGCCGCCACCCGACCGGAACTCGAAGAACATCTTAATGTATTGGCGCCCACCATCACGACGATCTGCGTCACCCTGGTCGGCGGCTATATCATTGAAGATCGCGAACTCGCCAAGAACACCGCGGCGCCTGCGGACGAGGGAAGCGATGAATCTGACGCCGCGTGAGCAAGAACAACTCAAGCTGGCGCTGGCGCGGATTGCCGATCATAACAGAACGCTGATCGATTCCATTGACAAGACGTTGAAGGGCATGCAAGCCGCCCAAGAAACCCTGGAGGCAATGAGACAGGACAGTCTCATAGCCTCCAGGACCATCGAAAAGATGGCTGCTGGGCAAAACGTCCTGGATGATAATTCGGCGGTCAAAGCCGGACCCGGCGGATCAAGCGAAGATAGTGCCGAAAGCAAAGCGGGGGAACCGGTCAGCGTCGTATCGCCTATCGACAACTTCCTCGACTTCGCAATTGCCATCATCAGCGCCTGGCAAGGCAATAGCTGGGGTGTCATCAATCCCGACCCGCTGGCATACGGCATTTTCGGCTTCAAAGGCAAGCGGCTCCAGCAGGTCCTCGATAACTATTTCGACCGGACCAGCGAAGCGCCTTCGAATCAACTCCTGTCGCTGTCCTGGTATGCTCAAAAGGCCAACGATCGGCACATGCGAGCCGCTCAATTGCACGTCGCGCGCGACCTCCTTCAGACTGTCATGAGGCTGTCAATTGAACCCAGGGGAATCCGTTCCCCACTGGGCAAGCTCATGATTATGGATGCCGCAGTCGATCATGGCTTGACCCATGAGATCCTGAAACGCACCGAAGTCGATTTAGGGCTTGATGTCATCAAAGCCGATGGTCGATACATCAAGCCTTACCTCCCCGCGCTCTTCAATGACGAAGTTCTATACTTCCAACACTTCGCCCTTGAGCGTATGAAGGAACGCGAAGCGCGGCGGGCGGATCTACCTCAGCATATTCAGGAACGCTTGCGAGAGCGCTACGAGTGGTTTGAAAAACTCGCTTTTGAGCGGGACATGGCTTTTGAGAAGCAAGCTGACGGCGTCGTAGATCTGGGCGCCATCAATATCATGGTGCCTTTGCCCGAAGAGCTATTACAAGTTCGAGGCGAGTCGCAGACGAAGCCCTCCAAACAGAAAGCCGGGACCAGGCAGTTGTCCTATGGATCGCCCGTAGACCCGGCTGCCAAAGCCGTTTTGCCACCGGGTTGGTGTTCCGCCATTGACCACGGAGAAATCTACCAACGTACCAAATTCAAAGGACAGATGCACACCGGTTTGGATATCAACCGCTGTGATGACGTCGATGAAGGTTTGCCCGTCTATTCGGTTGCGGACGGGCTGATCATCTTCGACGGCGTCGGCGCCGGTTCCTGGGGGAATCTGGTTGTCATAAAACATCCTGACGGCATGTGGTCTCGCTATGGTCACTTGAAGAACATCGCAGCGCGTATCAGGAAAGGCGAACGCTGTATCAGAGGAGCGCTTCTCGGTACAATCGGTCGGGGACACAAAGAACAGTTTAATGCCCATTTGCACTTTGACATGTGCAAGACCTCTCTATGGCAAGTCAATCCCTCCTGGTGGTCAGCCAATAATCCAGCCGAAATCGAAAGGAATTACGTCGATCCGGTCGAATTCATTTCAGAAAGAGGCTGGTGGTTGCTGTAAGTCTCCTTTGTATTGCAAATTCGGATACCGCGAAAAGCGCAACTTGATCTTCTCGCGGTGTCCGCGACCAAAACTATCCACACTGTGCGACAAAGCCCCGTGCAATCAGCAAGCGAAGCATGACGCTATTGCGCGGGGGTTTGATGTTCCTGCCGACAGCCCGCCGCTCTCAATCTGGCCTGTCCTCAGCTTCCCATCTGGGGAGGGGGTACCCCCCCGTATACATACTGTATCTATACTGTCACCCAAAAAGGGGGCAAAAAGAGGGCAAAATGAGGGCATCTTCCCAGCATTTGAGGACACATTGCGCCTCACCGAGCGCTCGCGCATTGCAATCAACTGCCTGTCGAAAACTGCCCCTCCTCACCCGAAGCGTCAGAGAAAGGCAACTCTTCATTCTCATGCAATTTATGTCATTCCGCCAAAATATTGAAATGCGCCCTAAACTTCCGACTGATTCGACTTGTTTTGCGGCAGCATGTATTCTATTCAGTAACTTCTCATGCGTCTTCTTGCTCGAAGAGCGCGCAGGGTCAAGTGTCGGGCGGAAGAAAACCGTGACGCCCGGCGCCGACTCTCTAGCAGAGGGGAGCACGATCAATGGGTGAATTGGCGACTCGGGTCGACGGACTCCGGGCAGAGATTGAAGAAGTAAAAAGCAGCACGCTGTGGTGGTCGCTGACCGGCTTGTTCCTGGCGGCTATCACGCTTTACGGGGTCGCATCTGCATTCCCTGATCCGCTTCTCACGGCTTTGCCAGGTGTCATTCTCCTGCTATTGGCAGCCGTCGTCTGGCTGCTTCTGCAGACCTCACATTATTTGCTTGCCTCCTGGGCGCTGGTAATAAGCTGCTTCGCCGTGAATTTGATGCTAATTGTCTGGAGCGGCTTGGCGGAAGCGGTAATCTTCCTGGCTTTGCCGGTGGGCTTGACCGCCGTGTTGATCGGCCTGCCCGGCAGTATCGCCACTGCTATCGCTTGCACGTTGATGCTGATCTCCGGTTTCATTGCTTCGCCGGTGATAGAGCCCGTTCTGCGCTATGTGTCTATCATCCATATTTGGGGAATCGTTTGGCTGGTCTGGCTGACATCGCGCCCGCTGCTCCTAGCCAGACAATGGTTCGAAGCGAGTTACAGTCAAAGCCGGGAGGCGCTGGAGGCCAGCCGCGATTATCAGTTCCAACTCCGACAAGCATTGGATGACCTGACAGACGCCCATCTCCAGCTTACCCAATTGAACCGTCTCGCGCATGACCTGCGCCGGCAAGCGGAAGAAGCGCGGCGCTCGAAAGAGCAATTCCTCGCTAACGTGAGCCACGAACTGCGCACGCCGTTGAACATGATCATTGGTTTCAGCGAAATGGCGATGAACTCGCCCGAAACCTACGGTCGCAATGTCCCGCAGTCCTTGCTTGCGGACCTGGAGATCGTATTGCGCAACAGCCGACACCTGTCGAGCCTGATCGACGATGTCTTGGACCTGAGCCAGATTGATGCCGGCCAAATGTCCTTGATGAAGGAACCGGTGGCGCTCGACGAGATCGTCGCCGCGGCCGAGACCGCCGTGCGCCCACTCTTCGACTCGAAGGGCTTGTCCCTGCAAACTGATATACCGAAGGATATGCCGCAACTCCACTGCGACCGCATTCGTATCAGACAGGTCTTGCTCAACCTGCTGAGCAATGCCGGACGTTTTACCGAGCAGGGCGGGGTGCGGGTGGCGGCAAGGCAGGAAGGCGGTCAAGTGATCGTCAGTGTCGCCGATACCGGTCCCGGCATAAAGGCTGAGGAAATGGACGAGGTCTTCAAACCGTTTCAGCAATTGGACGGTTCCATCCATAGTCACTGGGGCGGCAGCGGCTTGGGATTGAGCATCAGCAAGCACTTTGTGGAACTGCACAAGGGACGGATGTGGCTGGAGAGCGAGCCGGGGCAGGGCGCCACATTCTCCTTCCGTCTGCCGATCGCGGAGTCCATCCCGACCGAAGATGACGAGTTGATGCGCTGGTTTTCGCCTTATTCAACCTACGTCGAACGACCTCACGTACCGTCATTGCCCAAGCCGAAGGGTCGTCCGCGCCTGATCATCTTGGAAGAGGGCGGGGGCTTGAGCCGGTTGCTTTCCCGCTACCTGCACAATGTCGAACTGATAGCGGCAGCCAGCCTGGAGGAGGCGATGGCCGAGATGGAGCGCCTGCCAGCGCAAGCATTGTTGGTCAACGCAGCTTCTGTGGGCGAAGATCTGCTGCGCATCGAGAGAGAGATCACGCTGCCCTACGGGCTGCCGGCTGTCGTCTGCTCGGTGCCCGGCATACGCGCTGCCGCCGAATCCCTGGGCGTGGCGGACTACCTGATCAAGCCGATCTCGCGCGAAGAACTGCTGGACGCTCTGGATCGCCTCAAGCTGAATGGCAAGACCATCTTGGTGGTAGATGACGAGCCCGATGTCCTGCGGCTCTTCCGGCGCATGTTGGCCTCGGCGGGCAGGGATTACCGCGTGCTGCGGGCGACCAACGCGCGACAAGCCCGCCGTATTCTGCGCGAACAGAGGCTCGATGTCGTCCTGACCGATTTGATCATGCCGGAAATGGATGGTTTTCAGTTGATCGCCGAGATGCAAGCGGATCCGGCGCTGCGCCATATTCCCATCGTGGTCACGTCGGCGCGGGATCCATCCGGCCAGCCTATTGTCAGCAAGTCACTGGCGGTCGTTCGAGGTGAAGGCATAACGATGCCTCAGCTTTTGGCGGCGATCGAGACGCTCGTTAAGACCCTATCCGCGCAGCCGGTCAACCTGGGCATCGAGTACGGACAGGAGTTGCCGCTGGCTGAGGGGCTTGCTCAAGAAAGCGGCGGCGCCCAGGCTTAGCGCCAGGTCTCTTTGTGGCAAGATGGTGCAGACGATGACAGGCTGGTCGCCGAGTTGAGGATGCGCGCGAAAACGCCCAAGCAATTCCCAGCCATCAATGTCTTGCAGGAGCACATCCAGCAGGATGATATCGGGCATGGTCTCTTCGGCCAGAGCCAGCGACCGCGCGGGATCGCTTTCGCACTGTAAACCGTAGCGCGTGTCGGCGGTGTATCGCTGGAGCAGCCGCAGCGTATCGGGATTGTCATCAATCGCGAGCACGGTGATCTGCCTGTCTGTTGGCAGCCTGAGGCGAAATACGCAGACTTGATCGCCAACCGGATCAGCATCGTGATGCAGCGATCCGCCGGAGAAACTGAGCAGCTCGCGCGCCACTTTTAAGCGCTCCGCCCCCATCTCCGCCGCCCCCGTCGCCAGCGAGCCATAGCCGCTGACGGACAGGGACACATGCCGGTCGCCCGGTTGATGCGCGGCGCGGACGACGAGCCGCCCCTCCTGCATCCAATCCAGCGCAGTCGTGATGACATTTAAGAGCGCCTGCCGCGTCGGTACCAACTGCACCGCCAGCTTTGGCAGCCCTTCGCTCGGCGCATAATCAAGCCCAACCGCAGATTCCCGAAGCATCGGCTCGGCGGTCTCCAGGGCGGATCGAATCAGCGCCTCAACTTCGGCGGATTCGCTGGAGAAAGCGGCTTGTGACCAAGCCAACTCGTCACCGAGAGCCTGTGGTCCCGGCGCGCTGGCTGCTTCGGCGCTTTCCAGCTTGTAGCGCGTCCAGATTTTGTCCGCCAGCACAGCCAGCGCCCGTTTTTCCTGCCGGCGCAGTTGGCGCACGCTCAAACCCAGGTCGTTGCCGACCTCGAATTGCGTTAGCTGTTCCGTATAGCGGCCGTGCAGGATATGATAATAGCGCCAGGATCTTGATTGCGCCGGCGCCTCATCTTCCGGTTTGAGCGATTCAATTGTATCCAGCAAAAGACGCCGCAGCGCGACGATAGCGTCGGCGCGGGACTCCAGGCCGAGGAGCGCCATTAGCCGGCTGTCGCGCAGGGCGGCCGGATCGTACAAGTTAGTTAGGGCTGCGCGCAATTCACTCTCGAAGTTACTGCGGCTGAGAGTCACCTGCTTGTCCTCTGTATGTCCGCCGCTAGTCCAAAACGCAATCCGAAGGGGCGTCCGTTACGATAATATCAGAAAGTGAAGCCGAGCGCATTTTGTCAAGCTTGGCATAGTCTTTTGAAGGAGAAGGAAGATGAATCGCTTAAACGTATTGCGGGGGGCTAGAATAATTGCTCTCCTGTTGGTGTTTGCCCTTTTAGGCAGCGCCTACGCCCAGGACCCGGTGGAAATCCTGTATTGGGATCAGGTAAGTGGCGATGACGCCCAAGCGGTTATTGAAACGATAATCGCGAACTTTGAGGAGGCGCACCCGAACATCAAGATCAACCGCGAAGTTTATACCCTGGAACAGCTGACAGACATCTCCAGGACGGCCATTGAGGCGGGCGAAGGTCCCGACATCATGTATTACGACTCCGGACCGGCCTATGGCGGCATCCT
>DAOULD010000204.1:0-28140 GCA_034420635.1 Anaerolineae bacterium
CCCACAAGGGGAGAAGGGGAGTCTTGTGACCCGTATTGAGCCCTTTAAGCCCCTCTCCCTTTATGGGAGAGGGGTTTGGGGTGAGGGTAACACGAGTATTTCAACAGCCTCTATCATGTCGCCCGTCGATGCAATGGCGGAGTTTCGGGCGACCAGATTGGTCACCCCTACAGATTTCGATATGATTGTAGATGGAGTTTTTGGCGAGTTTATTAAAAAAGGTATGGCAGCCTCGCCGAGCCATGCCGCGAGCAATAGATCCGGTACCTGTGCCCAGGTCGAGCAGGCGCGTACCGGGGCAGATGAGGCCCCTGGACTCTATGCGAGCAAAGAATGCTTCGGGAAAGCCGGCCCGGTGACGACTATAGTCGGCTGCCGCGCGTCCGAAATCGGCAGTCATGCGGCTCGTCGCGCGAAGCTGCTACCGGCTACGCGGTTGCCGGGGGATAATCGATTGCCTCGAGCGCGGCTACAATGCTGTCCCGAGTAGCCGGCGCGTCGAATTCGATCTGAACGGCGCGCATCCGCAGGTCGCCGCTGACGCTGCTCACGCCCTCAAGTTCGGTCAATTCGTTCTCGATCGCCTGTACGCAACCTGCGCATCCGATATTTGGAATTTCAAAATTCAAGGTGGACATCCGCTGTACTCCTGACTAGGTCATTCAATAGACATATCCATCGGCGCAAGGCTTACATGAAAGCCTGTATGCCGGTTTGCGCTCGTCCAAGGATCAAGGCGTGAATGTCGCTTGTGCCTTCGTAGGTGTTGACGGCTTCCAGGTTCATCACATGGCGGATGACGTGAAACTCGTCCGAGATACCGTTGCCGCCGTGCATATCGCGGGAGGCGCGGGCAATGTCGAGCGCCACCCCGCAGGAATTGCGCTTGACCAAGGAGATCATCTCGGGCTTTGCTTTGCCCTGGTCCCAGAGGCGCCCGACGCGCAGCGCGCCTTGCAGACCCAGCGTGATGTCCGTCATCATCTCCGCCAGTTTGAATTGAATCAGTTGATTCGCCGCCAGCGGACGTCCAAACTGCGTCCGATCCAGCGTATATCTGCGCGCCGCGCGCCAGCAGAACTCCGCCGCCCCCAACGCGCCCCAGGCGATACCGTAGCGCGCGCGATTCAAACAGCCGAAGGGACCTTTCAAGCCGCTGGCATGGGGCAGAAGGTTCTCGTCCGGAACATAGACCTCGTCCATGACGACTTCGCCGGTGCTGCTGGCCCGCAAACTGAATTTACCCTCGATTGCCGGCGCCGACAGACCATCCATGCCTCGCTCCAGGATGAACCCGCGGATAGCGCCGTCGCTGCCGCTCCTGTCCCCATAGGCTTTCGCCCAGACGATGAAAACGTCCGCGATGGGGGAATTGGTGATCCACATTTTGTTGCCGTGTACAATCCATCCTCCGTCAACTTTTGTCGCGCGCGTTTCCATAGCGCCGGGGTCGCTGCCATGATTCGGTTCGGTCAATCCAAAGCAGCCGATCCACTCGCCATTGACCAGCCTGGAGAGGTATTTCTCTCTCTGCGCATCTGTCCCATAGGCATAAATGGGATACATCACCAGGGAACTCTGCACGCTCATGGCGCTGCGATAGCCGCTGTCGACGCGTTCAATTTCACGAGCGATTAGTCCGTAAGAGACGTAGCTCAAGCCGGCGCCCCCATGTTCTTCAGGCAGCGTTGCGCCCAACATGCCCAGTTCCGCCATCTCGTAATAGATTGCGCGGTCGAAGGTCTCGCTGCGATTGGCCGCCAAAATACGCGGCATGAGCTTGTTCTGGCAATATTCGTGAGCCAGATCGCGTACCATGCGCTCTTCTTCGCTCAACTGATCTTCTAGCAGAAAGGGATCGTCCCACTGAAACTGACTTGGCATTTGCACCTCTGCATTTCTATTGACAACCATCTTACCGAGACTCGAAGCCAAAGTGAACGTGGAATAAACAGGTGATGTATCCTTTTCGGTTGAAACAAAAACCTTAACCACCGAGGACACCGAGAGCACCGAGAATATTCTACAGTGCTGTTGCTCTCCATGCTCTTAGTAGTTCCAAGAAAGTAATGAACATTTTGAGGACAGCTAAGTGAACAGGTTTCGGGCGACATGGTATGTCGCCCCTACGGGTTTCGGCATGATATGATGGGCGACATGTTTTTTAATGACTAACTTGTAACTACTTTTGTGTATTTGTAGTGAAATGAATTATTTTAATTTCAACCGATTTCGATACAGTACCAATAAACGCGAATGAGCGACCGCGATCACTCTGCCTTAATGTATTTGTCTGTTCACTGCTCATTCAATAAGGGTTACAATAAGCCTTCGCTTATAGCGGTCTCAGGTTTAGCTATTGATCGATAGATCCGACGTCCAAGTGTCCGCAATTGGCATATGTAATTCAGTCACGCCTTCTTAACGGAAAGCAACAATGACGCAAGACAAAATCGTTGTGCGCGGCGCGCGCGAACACAACCTGAAGAATATCGACGTGGAGATCCCGCGCAATCATCTTGTGGTCATCACCGGGCTATCGGGTTCTGGCAAGTCTTCGCTGGCTTTCGATACCATCTTTGCCGAGGGGCAACGCCGCTATGTTGAAAGTTTGAGCAGCTATGCCCGTCAGTTTCTGGGGCTCATGGAAAAACCGGACGTTGACCAAATCGAGGGGCTTAGCCCGGCCGTATCCATAGACCAGAAGAGCGTCAGTCATAACCCGCGTTCGACGGTCGGTACTGTCACCGAGATCTACGACTACTTGCGCTTGCTCTTCGCCCGCGTCGGGATTCCACATTGCCCGGTTTGCGGCGTTGAGGTTTCCGCGCAGAGCGCGCAGCAGATTGTCGACCAGGTGCAGAACATGCCGCGCGACGCCCGGATCCAGGTGCTCGCTCCAGTGATCCATCGCAAGAAGGGCAATCACGTAAAAGCCTTGCAAGACATTGCCAAACAGGGCTTCGCGCGCGTGCGCGTTGACGGGGACGTGCGAGACCTGGACGAGAAGATCGAACTCGACCGTTATGTGATTCACGATATTGAAATCGTCGTCGACCGGTTGATCATTCGCCACTACGCCGACGCTCTGGCAGACGAAGCGACAGCATTTGAAACGCGCCTGACGGACGCCATCGAAACCGCGCTGGAACTCGGCGATGGCAGAATCATCATCCAGGATGTGACCGATCGCGAGAACTCGGTCGATCATCTCTTCAGCGAAGACCTGGCTTGCCCCAACGGTCACGGCAGCGTCCCGGAGCCGGAACCGCGCTTGTTCAGCTTCAATACGCCGAGCGGCGCCTGCCCGAGCTGCCAAGGATTGGGATTCAGCCTCGAGATTGACCCGGACATGGTGATACCGGACAAAAGCCTGAGTATTGCCGACGGCGCGATTAACGCCAATGGTTGGCGACTCGATGACAAGAACGGCTGGACCTGGAACGTATTTCAAAGCTTTTCGGAAAAATATGAATTTCGACTGGATCTGCCCTGGAGGCGACTCAGCAAACGTCACCAGGATCTGGTTCTCTATGGCAACGGCGGCCAAAAATTCGAAGTCAAATACTTGCATACCAGCGGCTATGAACGAACCTATCCGACCAGATTCGAAGGCGTGATACCGAACCTGCAACGCCGCTATCAGCAGACAGCTTCCGATTACATCCGCAACAAGATCAACGAATACATGCGCGAGATTCCCTGCCGGGACTGCAAGGGACAGCGGCTGCGTCCGGAGGCGATTGCCGTCACCATCAATGACGAAACGATTCACGACATTACGCATAAAGCCATTGATGAGCTAAAAGACTGGGTCGATTCTCTGCGTGGGGACAGGGCAATCTTGAGCAAGCGGGAACAACAGATCGCCCACCAGGTGCTCAGGGAATTGGAAGCGCGTGTTGGATTCCTGAGCAATGTCGGACTTAACTATCTGTCATTGTCTCGTAGCGCAGCCACGTTGAGTGGCGGCGAATCGCAGCGCATTCGCCTGGCGACCCAGGTGGGCAGCCAGTTGACAGGTGTGCTCTATGTGCTGGACGAGCCCTCGATCGGCTTGCACCAGCGGGATAACAAGCGGCTGATACGGACATTGACAGGCTTGCGCGATTTGGGCAATACCGTACTGGTGGTTGAGCACGATGAAGACACGATGCGCTCCTCGGATTGGTTGATCGACTTAGGACCGGGCGCGGGCGAGCATGGTGGCGAGGTGGTCGCCGCCGGTACGCCCGAGCAGGTCGAATACGCGGATGGCAGTTTGACGGGGGATTACCTGGCGGGCCGCTTTGAGATTCCCTTGCCGGAAAACAGGCGCTCGGGATCTGGCGCATACTTGACGATTGAAGGGGCGCGAGCCAACAACCTCAAAAGCATTGACGCTCGCTTTCCACTGTGCAAGCTGATCTGTGTGACCGGCGTTAGCGGCAGCGGGAAGTCCTCATTGGTGGTCGAGACGCTTTATCGACGCCTGGCGCAGTTGATCAACAAGAGTCGTGAACGCGCGGGTCCCCACGATGCCATCACCGGCGCCGAGGAGATCGACAAGATCATCAACATTGATCAAAGCCCAATCGGTCGCACCCCGCGCAGCAATCCCGGCACTTATACCAAGATGTTTGATGACATACGCAGCCTGTTCGCCGAATTGCCGGAGAGCAAGATCCGCGGTTACAAAGCCGGTCGTTTCAGCTTTAATGTCAAGGGCGGGCGCTGCGAAAACTGTGAGGGGCAGGGGCTGATCAAGATTGAAATGCAGTTTTTGCCCGATGTGTATGTACAATGCGAGGTTTGCCGGGGATCGCGCTACAACCGCGAGACCTTGCAGGTTCATTTCAAAGGCAAGTCCATTGCCGATGTGCTAAATCTCACGGTTAGCGAGGGATTGGAATTCTTTGAGAATCTGCCTCGCATCCGCCGAAAGCTCGCTACGCTCGACGCCGTGGGCTTGGGGTATATCCGGATCGGGCAGCCGGCAACAACCTTGAGCGGCGGCGAAGCGCAGCGTATCAAGCTCAGCCGGGAGCTTTCCAAGCGGGCGACAGGCCGTACGCTTTACATCCTTGACGAACCGTCGACGGGCTTGCACGCGGTCGATGTCGCCAAGTTGATCAACGTACTGCAAGAGCTTGCGAATACCGGCAACACGATTGTCGTCATCGAGCACAACCTGGACATCATCAAGATCGCCGACCATATCATTGATCTTGGTCCCGAAGGCGGCGGGGGAGGCGGCGAGATCATCGCGCAAGGTACGCCGGAAGAGGTGGCGGAAGTCGAAGCAAGTTTCACCGGTCAATACCTGAAACCGTACTTGCGCATGCCACAGCCGGTATAGCCCGTTAACCATATGGCGTCGTTCTGGTTCATCTCCGCGCCCTTGTACAGCCACACCGATTGGGGCGGCTTCCTCAAGACGGCACGGGCTATGCAGTCCCAGGGGCATGAGATTCTTTGGCTGAGCGAAGCGCCGCTGCAAGGCGCGCTGGACGTCGCCGGCATTTCTTTCCGTCAAGTCGATAAAACTGGATGGCTGTGGCCCCCGCCTCCGCCGCCTGATTTGACGGGGATTCCGCCAGAGGAAGCGGTGAACATACGCTATAGACGCGCGCTCGACACCTGGCTCAGCGAAGAGTTGGTTGCCGAGGCAGTGAAGGGACTCCTGCGTCTGGCAGCCGAAATCGGCGCGCCGGAGGCTATCGTTTCCGATCCCTTTCTGAGCGCTTCCGCCATCGCCGCCGACGCGCTGGATAGGCCGCTGGTCATCTGTGGTTGGCCCGCCCAGATGACGCTGGACGAGAACAATTTGTTTCCCGTGCAGCGGGACCTGAGCAGCGACAGTCAGGGGCGCATTCAACGGCTCTGTGAGCGATTCGGCGTCACTGGGCGCAACTTCTCCAAGGGAACCGCGCCGTCCATTCGCAGCGATCGCTTGCACGTCAGCTATTTCACGCCGGCGTGGTATCAGTCCGAAATGGAAACTATTCTTCCTCAGACGCAGTTCGTCGGCGGTCGCGTTGAAAGTGAACGCGACGCGCCGCCAACCTGGCTGGCAGACATCCCCGAGGACAAGCCGCTCGGTTTGGTGACCTTGGGCACGATCTTCACCGGGGATTTAGGCTTTTTCAGTTGGGGGGCGCAGGCGCTGGCCCGGGAGGGCATCATTCCCATCGTCACGATTGGCTGGCATCCGATCTCGCCGGAAAAGAAAGCCGAGCTCAAGCGCGCGCTTCCGCCGGGTACACGGCTCTTGACCTGGGCGCCCTATGACCATGTGCTGCGGCGTTGCAAGATCGTCATCCATCATGGCGGCATGGGCACGACGCATCGCGCCCTGCTACATGGCCTGCCGCAGATTGTGGCGCCGCACGCCGCGGACCAGCGCATTCAGGCGCGGCGCGTTGCGGAGGCCAAGGTCGGCTTGCACTTGACGGCGCATGATGTGCGGCAGGGGCTGTTGCGCGAGGGGGTTCATGCGATATTGGAGGCGGACTGGGTCCAAGAGAATGCGCGGCGCTTCGCGCGGGAGATGGCTGGGCTGGGCGGGGTTGAGCGGGCGGCGGGGTTGGTGTCAGGGGTTGTTGGGTGAGGAGTCGATGATGGATTGGACGAGTTTGTAGACGCGAGAGCCGATATGGTTGAGCAAATTGTCATTGACATGCTTGTCGATCGATTTCGCATTTGTGATGGCGTTTTCGACCTTTTCAGCGTATGTTGACGCATCGTATCTTGTTTTCTCATAGTTCTTGTCGAGTTCCTGAAGCTTTTCTATCACCGCTTGGCATCCCTTCGTCACGGCGCTTCCTTCAAGACCCTTTAGTTGATCCATACGTTTGCAATGCAAGATCAACCACAACTCAAAACAAGGTTTGCTATCGGCTATCTTGTATCCCTTGTTTGTTGCCTCGGAGACAATATTGGCCAACTGATCGGGTTGCAAATTGTCATGATCAAAGACTAGCCAATATTCTATATCGACGTTACCCCCGCGAGTTTGCCTAACTTCGCGCTTTCTCTTGTTGAGGCGCTTTAACATCTCCCGGGGCGACAGCCCAGTTCTTGACTTCCTTATAACTGTTATATTGACGCTTCGAAATCTAGCCTTGAACGCGTCCAAATACTGGGGTTCAGTTTCACTACCTTCGACCGCTACAACGAACGTCTTGCGCATTCTTGCGATACCCCTGCGAAAACTTGAAATCTGAGCAACCGGAACTATTTCGCCCAGTCCACAACATTGTAACTGGGGAGTATTGGTATGGCGCCGAATCTACCGTGCAAGTATCCTTTTTCAATATCCATGTCATTGCGCGGCGCGAATTCTTCAAGTGAGTACACTTGTGAAGCAGCATATCGGTCCTTTTCAATAAACCAGATTTCGTCTCTGCGCAAGATATCCAAATTGAGAAGGCCTGCCTCGTGCGTGGTGACAATTAGCTGGCACGGTTTCCCTACACTATTTGACAGAAAAATGTCCAGGATATTCTGAGTCATTTGTGCGTGGAAGCTACGGTCCAATTCATCGACAACGAAAACAATCTCATCATTGCTACTCAAAAGTCGAATCAACGCAGGAGTGAGCTCAAACAAACGTATCGTGCCGTCTGACTCCCTGAACAATTCAAAGCTCACAGACCGATCTTCATGCTTTACTTGATGAACGGTAACAAACTGGAAGATAGAGTACTGATTGCTCTTGTCGATAAAAACAAAGAGTTGGCGATGCGGGCTATAAAGGACGGCTGTAGCAGAAGGGTCGTCTGGCAAATCGCTTACGAGCTGGTTAATGTTTAACTTGTCCTGCTCGGAAAACAATTGGTCAGGATCCACATCAACTCTGCGGAACGCAATATCGTCTATATCCAAGTCATATAGTTGAATCAGATCTCGATATTTTTCCTGAAAGCCGTCTTCATTATTCACATATCTGATTCCGATCTCGGCACCGGGTATCGAATGTGGATACAGTAACACAAGCCGGTTCTGAAACCAATCATAAACGTCCGCAAAATATTTGACGTTTCGTTGGACGCTTTCGGTCAAGAAAAGTTGATTCGCACGAGTTCCGGTGACGGTGTACTTCAAAAACTGTTCGTGCTGTTCAGCAGAGAGCGGGAAGTTCCCAAACTCGACTTTTGTGCGTCCATTTTTGTCGGTTGAACGCTTAAATAGCAACTTCTCACTAGCAGGCCGTATTTGATATAGAGATTCGTGGTGAATCTGCTTGTTGTCAATTTCGAAGCTGTATGCATACAGTTCGCCACCGATTTTCGTTTCAAAATGAAACTTTGAAGTTTGCATTTCTGTATTGTGGTCCAGTAGAAAGGGCGTGGACGCAATGCTCTGATTCGCGCGCGTTCCGTCGACGATCAGATTTTGGGCAAAGTCCATTGCTTTGATTAAATTAGTTTTGCCTGACGCATTTGCGCCATAAATGACCCCAGCCTTTAGTAACCGAATATCTTTACGTCGATCGTCGACATAAACGTGATCTCTGTGCATGCGGGCGCGCCCAGGCACCATCGAAAACTCAACCTCATTCTTGAACGACAAAAAATTCTCAACTGTGAACCGGATTAGCATAATTTGACGCCTTTTTCGCAAATTAAACGAGAAAAAATCTCATTTGATGCATTCTACTTAGACTTTGCGGATTTGCAATGATTGAATCTGTTTACACGGTTTTCTCATTCCGCGCTACAATAGCCTCCATCTAATTCACCAACAACGAAAGCGGAATCACCATGACCCTTCCCCTCGACAACATCGGACGCTGGCGCTGCATTGGTCCTTTTCGCGGCGGGCGCGTCGTCACTGTGGCCGGCGTCGTGAACGACCTGGGCACCTTTTATTTCGGCGCTTGCGCCGGCGGCGTCTGGAAGACCGATGACGCCGGTCAATACTGGCGCTGCATTTCCGACGGCTACTTCAATACCTCTTCGGTCGGGGCGCTGGCAGTCTCGGAAGTGGATCCCAACGTCATCTACGCCGGCACGGGCGAAGCGACCATCCGCATTGACGTCTCGCATGGGGACGGCGTTTACAAGTCCACTGACGCCGGGCGCAGTTGGCAGCACATCGGATTGGAGGATACCCGCCACATCGGCAAGATCCGCATCCACCCGCGGGACCCTGACATCGTGTTCGTCGCGGCATTGGGACATGCATTCGGGAGGAATCAGCAGCGCGGCGTTTTCAAGTCGAGGGACGGCGGCGCTTCCTGGGAGCATGCGCTCTTCGTCAGCGACAAAGCTGGCGCGGTGGACCTGAGCATTGACAACAACAATCCGAGGATCATGTACGCGTCGATATGGGAAGCCTATCGCAATTTCCATATGATCAGCAGTGGCGGCGAAGACAGCGGCATCTGGCGTTCGACTGACGGCGGCGACACTTGGCATAATATCTCGTCAAACAAGGGCTTGCCGCAGGGGATTCTGGGCAAGATCGGCATTGCCGCGTCGCCAGCCATGCCGGGAAGAGTCTACGCCTTGATCGAGCATCAAGAGGGCGGCATGTACCGCTCCGATGACTATGGCGATACCTGGCAGTATGTCGCGCGCAACAACGATATCATCTCGCGCGCCTGGTATTACATGCACCTTACTCCCGATCCACAGGACGCGGACACGGTTTATGTCAATAATCTGCGCTTTTGGAAATCCGTTGACGGCGGCCGGACTTATTCCATGATCGGTACGCCGCATGGCGACAACCATGACCTGTGGATTGACCCGAATAATCCGGCGCGAATGGTACAGGGAAATGATGGCGGCGCCTGCGTTTCCTTGAACGGCGGAGCGTCTTGGTCGACGATCTATAATCAGCCGACGGCGCAGTTCTATCACGTCGCGGCCGACAATCGCGATCCCTATTATGTTTATGGCACTCAGCAGGACAATAGCAGCGTCGCCGTGCCCAGCCGCAACAACAAGTCCTCGCTGATGTGGATGGATGGCTTTATCGCCGGCTCAGGCGAGAGCGGCTATATCGCCGTCAAACCGGACAATGATGACATTGTTTTTGTCGGGGCTATCGGCAGTTCGCCGGGCGGAGGCAACTGCTTGCAGCGTTACGACCATAGCACCATGCAATTGCGGCTGGTCACCACCTGGCCAGAATATATGGCCGGTGAAGCAGCGGCTGACCATGAATATCGCTTTGCCTGGACTTATCCCATCGTTTTCTCTCCACACGATCCGGATACGCTGTACGTCGGCGGGAATATCGTCTTTAAGTCTACGGACGAGGGTCACAGTTGGCAGCCGATCAGCCCGGATTTGACGCGCGCCGATCCCGAGACGCTCAAGGTCACGGGTGGGCCGATCAATCGAGATGCTGTGGGCGCAGAGGTCTATGCAACCGTCTTTGCCTTCGCCGAATCCCCGCAGGAGCCCGGTGTCTTGTGGGCGGGCTCGGACGACGGACTGGCGCATATCTCCAGGGACAATGGCGCGAGCTGGCAGAACATTACGCCCTCGGATCTGCCCGAATGGTCCATGATCAGCATGCTGGAACCCTCGGCGCATGACCCCGCAACTTGCTACATGGCTGCGACCCGCTACAAACTGGATGACTATGCGCCCTATCTTTACAAGACGACAGACTATGGGCAGTCCTGGACGCGCATTAACGCGGGCATAGCTTCTGAGGACTTCACGCGGGTTATCCGCTGCGATCCGGCGCGGGCGGGTCTGCTCTATGCTGGTACAGAGACGGGCGTCTACTGTTCGTTTGACGACGGCGCCAATTGGCAGCGACTGCAACTCAACTTGCCGATCACGCCGATTCACGATCTGCTGGTCAAGAGGGACGATCTTATTGCCGCGACGCATGGTCGCTCGTTCTGGATTCTCGATGATCTGACAGGTCTGCATCAGTTGGCTGACGGGGCGGCGTTGTCAAGGTCGCTGCTGCTCCAACCGCGCGATACGGGGCGCGTTCTTGAGAGCATTGATGGGCGGCGCCTGGTCGATCAGCCGGGGAAGACCTATATGAGTTCCACCGGCGTTATGGCTGCTTACACGCATTCGCGCACCGAGGAGAATGTCGTCGAACGAAGCTTCCTCGATTCGGGCGAGAATCTGCCGCGCGGGGTCATGGTGACCTATTACCTTCAGGAAAGTCCTGAGGGCAAGATCAAGTTGAGTTTCTCCGATGATGCTGGGAATCTCCTGCGCGAATTCTTCAGTATGGACGATGACGATCGAGGAGCTCAAAAGGAGAAAAAGGATAAAGCTGCAATATTCCTCACTGCCAATGTCGGATGGAATCGCTTTGTCTGGGATATGCGTTTGCCGGACTCGCCAAAGCTAAGGGGTGATGATGTGCAGTTCGAGCGCATGCCCGGACCTACAGTTGCGCCCGGCGAATATCAGGTCGCTCTTCAGATTGGCGATGATGTTCAAACGCGGTCCTTCAACCTGGTGCAGGACGCTACGTCAAAAGCCTCGCAAGACGAGCTTGAGCGCCAATTCGGCTTGCTGAAGAGGATCTATGATTTCTACTCGGAAGCGACCGAGTCCGTCAATGCGATGCGCAGTTGCCGGGCTCAGTTGAAGAGCCTGTCCGAGCGGCTGTCTCAATCTGACGAGAGCAAAGACCTGGCGGAACGCGCCAGCGCGCTGCGAGAAACCATCCTCGATATCGAAAACAAGATCTTCATCCCCGAATTACGTGAAGGTTGGCCCGGACGGGTCAACAGCGGCGCTGATCCCTTGCGGCGGTTGAGCGCCTTGCCTTCCGTGGTTGCTTTGGGAGAGTACCCGCCGACGGAGCAATCGTATCGCGTATTTGAAAAACTATCGGGACTCATCGGCGATCAACTCAAGCTCTTCGACGCGGTGAAAGAAGGCGACATTGCGGCGTTTAACCAGGAGCTCGCGTCGAGAGGCGTTTCGCTGGTTGGGTAGGACAGGACGTCGCAGTTCGAATCTGGATTCACGATGACAGAAGCGCTTCGGTCAATGCACGGCCGATCCCGATAAGCGCTTCGATATCGTCCGTGTTTTCCAGCACAACGACAAATGCGACTGCCGGTCTCTCGTCGGGCGTCACAAATCCATTCAGCCATATTTGCGCCTCTTCGCCGGACCGAGACATTGCGATGTTCGCGCCAACTCTGCGATCGAGCGGGGCGGATTCGACTCGCAGGTTGTTCCAGGCCGCCTGGAACACGGCGCGAAGTTGCGCGGCAGTTTCGGGCGCCAACATGATGCGAGCGCTTTGTTCTGGCTTCTGCTCCGCCCATATTTCCGCGCCCGGCTGGCGAATCCCCGACAAAACATAGGGCGTCGGCGCAGCGCCATCACCGGCCATGGCGGACATGATGCTGGCCATTTGCAGCGGCGTCATCGTCAGATCGCCTTGTCCCAAACCATCGCGCAAGCGCAAAGCGCTCGATTTCTCAGCGTCGTCGAGATCGGTTGCCGCAATGGCGCCGGCGCCCGGAACGGGGAAACCGGCCAGGGTACTCGGTTCATTCAGCGAAAAGCTCTCTACGATCCCCGCATAGCTGCCCGCGGTTAGCGTCGCCTGGTAGTTGACGAAGGGAGCGGGGCACCCGGAAATGAAAGCTTCTATCAGGGTGATTTCTTCGCTGGGCGGTTGGAACAAGCAATTGAAAGTCAAATCTGGCTCGAGTTCAACGGGCGCATCTGGCTCAGTGAATAGTGTTGACAGGTCATAGCCGGACCGGATCGCCTGTGCCAGCCACAGCGTTGTCATAGCGGCGCCAGGCTGATACAAGCCTTGTAGGGCGCGGTTGAAAAATGGCCTGCCCTGGTCGGCAACCAGGTATTCCCAGTCCTCATCAAGCGTATTCGGATCGTAACCGGGTAAACTGGCCATTGCGAGAATCGCTCCGCTCTTTGAGTCCATCGCTACCGCTGCGCCTCGATAGTCTTTCATGGCGAGGATGAGCGCGTCCTGGACATCAGCCATGAGCGTGAGCCGCAGATCCGCGCCTTCTTGCGGCAGGTTGAGAATCTCGCGCAGGAAATAGTCCTCTAAAGTTTCGCTCGATTTGCTTCCGATCAGTGCCTCGTTGAATGCCGCTTCGACGCCGGAGGAGCCGTAACGCAAACTGTAATAGCCGACCAGGCTGTATGTCGAGGACCGGAGGTAAGATCTTCTCATGCCGTTGTTGGTTTCCACGCTTTCGACCAACAACTGTTCCTGACGGTCGTAAATGCTGCCACGACGGATCCGCGCGACGGCTTCGATTAAACGGGGATTGTCGTCCCGAAGCAATATGCCATCTCGTCCGGCAAGCGCCCAATAAGTTGCTGCCAGGGCTATCGCCGCGAAGAGCAAGAGCGTTGCTATCATCAGGCGTTTGACTGCCGGTACCGCAATCATTGGCGAGCCTCGGAAGACAGGCGAATCAGGATGCCGATCATAACGAAGCTGACCAGCAAGGAGCTGCCGCCGTAACTGAAGAAGGGTAAAGTAACACCTGTTAAAGGGATGAGCTTGAGCACGCCGCCCATGATCATGATCGCTTGAGCAGCCAGCATCGTGGACAAGCCAATCGCGAACAGCCGGCGAAATGCGCTCGTGGAATGCCGCAGCCCGATGCTCAAGCCGCGCAGCGTCAAGACCGCGAAACAGCTTAATACGCCGATGACGCCAAGCAGTCCCCACTCTTCGGCTAGCGCCGCAAATATGAAATCCGAGTGCACCACCGGCACATAGAGCGGAGAGCCTTGGCCCAAGCCTGTACCGAATAAGCCGCCGGAACTGAAAGCCATCAAGCTTTGTACGATCTGGTAGGCGCGGCTATCTGCCTCGGGCCATGGATTCAGCCAGATATCGACGCGCAGGCGGACGACATCAAACAAGTGATAAGCGAGGAATCCGGCAATAATCACCATTGCCGCGCCACCCGCAATCACGCGCCAGTCGCCGCTTGTCAAATACAACATGAGCAGAAATACGACGAAAAACAGCATGGCGGCGCCAAGGTCGCGCTGCCAAATGAGCATGACAACTGAAAGCGCCGCGATCAGCACGGTTGGTCCCAGCAGCCGCGGCAGGTGAACTTTTGCGCTGCCATCCTTGTCGGCGATTCTGAATGCCGTAGCGCTCTCGCCAAGGTAGCTCGCCAGGAAGGCGACCAAGACCAGTTTCATCATCTCGGAGGGCTGAAAATAGAACCCGCCAAAGCGCAGCCAAAGCCGCGGCGCAAAGGGGAAGCCCGAGGGATTACTGCCAAATGCGATGGTGGCGAGCATGAGCGCCAAGGCGACAGCCAGAATAACATACCGGTATGAACGCATCCAGCGCAATGCATGCGGAAATACTGCGACCAGCAGCATCGCCCCGGTTGAGATAAGCAACCAAATCTCTTGTCGATTCGCAAAAGGCGGCGCCAAGCGCGTGATCGTCAGCAAGCCCCAGCCGCTCAAGAACATGACGATTGGAAACAGCATTGGATCTCGATCCGGAAGAAAGTGGTGCAAAATCTTCCCGCCGACCAGCGCGCAGCTTATCCAGAGGGCAAGACCGGTCCAATCACTTTGCTCAAAACTGTCGCTTAGCGCCAGAGCCAGGGTATTTGTCGCGATGAAGCTCCCGGCAAGCGAAAGCAGCAGCCATTGCTGTCGACTTCGAGTAAAGGAGCCGCTTTCTTGTCTAGCGGTCTGTGGTTTCATCAAGATTCAAGACACGTGCCAAAATCGGACACAGTTTCTCGATCACCCCCTTATCCATTGCCGAGCGCGATGTTGCCAGCGCTGTGTCGAGGGCGGTGTGCGCCGGGACATTTTTATCCACGTCGATATTGGCGATCACGACTGCCAGCGCTCTCTTAACAGTCTCGATATTCTTTGACAGCGTCTGAATTACCATGTCCGAGGTGACCGCTTCTTCCTCCTCACGCCAACAGTCGTAGTCCGTGACATGGGCGAGCGAAGCATAGTCAATCTCCGCTTCGCGAGCCAGAAACGCTTCCGGCGCGCTGGTCATGCCGATAAGATCGCAACCCCAGGCGCGGAACAAATGACTCTCGGCGCGGGTGGCAAAACGGGGACCATCCTCTACCAAAAAGACACCGTGTCGATGCGCTTTACCGCCGACTTCTTCTACGGCATTGGCGATAATTTCGCGCAGGTAGGCGCTCATCGGGTCCGCAACCGAAATGTGCGCTACCAAGCCTGATTCAAAGAAAGAACGGGATCGCGTGTGAATCGTATAGTCAATGATCTGGTCGGGCGCGATGATATGTCCGGGCGCGAAGTCTTCGCGCAGCGAGCCCACGGCGTTAACCGCGATAATGAAGCGCACGCCAAGTTTTTTGAGAGCGAAAATGTTCGCGCGATAGGGCAGGGTCGCGGGCGAAAGCACATGCCCCTCGCCGTGACGGGGCAGAAAGGCGACGCGTTTGCCGCTTAAGCTGCCGATCTTGATGGCGCCGCTGGGACTGCCGAAGGGCGTATCCACGTCGACGCCACGCACATCTGTAATGTTTGGCATATTGTAGAGTCCCGAGCCGCCAATGACCGCGATCTTCACCTGTTCCATTGCTGAACTCCTTTTCGCTTGATATTTCCCGTCAAGCTCACCATTCGCGACAGCTACGAGGTAGCGCGCTGTTTTGTCAGAATCAGTCTGTATCTGCAGCGCCCGATACTGATCTCATCACCATCAGCCAGGGCTACGGGCTGCTGAATTCTCTGATCGTTGAGCTGCGTGCCATTGCGGCTCTCGCGATCTTCTATCCACCACTGACCATCTTCCAAGACGATCGTGGCGTGGAGGGCGCTGGCATATTCGTCATCGACGACGATGGCATTGCTTGATGATCTGCCCAAGGTTGTGATCGGCAGCAGAGCGAAACTCTTGTCAAGGCGATTTTCGCCATTCTGATCGCCAATGGCGGCTAGTCTGGCGTAATGCCCCTGTTCGGCTTCGAGAGTGTCTGTCATCTGATTGAGACTGCGCCAGATCAGGTAAAACAGCGCCAGAAGAAAGCCCGCAAGAATCAGGCTGCTGAGCAGTCGCAAGAGAAATACGGTGACTTCAATACTCACGATGGCGCCTTATTTCGGGACTATGATTTTCGTCGTTCCATCCTTGTCGGGGCGAGCGTCGTGCCGGTTATATACCAGTTCGGCGCGGCCAATGCGAATGATATCTCCATCCCGCAATTGATGTTCTTGTACAGGAACGTTGTCGACATAGGTACCGCCTCGGCTGTTAAGATCAAACAGGATATGGACGCCATTTAGAAATCGCAGTTGCAGGTGATGCCTCGAGACATAGGCGTCATTGACGACAATGTCATTGTCATCATCTCGTCCGATGTTTGTGACGGGCTTCTCCAGTTCGATTGGGGCAGCCCTGCCGATGATCCTTATCAGCCATCGTTCGTTTGACGCGGATTCCGCTTTATCGACAGGACGCATGTTTTTTGTTTCGAAGCGCTTGATTTCGCCGTGATGCGCGCCAATCCTGAATTGATGGAAGGCGAGATCATTGTCTTCCTCGATAAAGACGGTGGGCTCACAATTCAGGTGATAGCCGGATTGCTGTGTTAGTTCGACGACCAGCCTCGCCAAGCGCAGGGTGAGATCTGGGTATTCGCGGAGGAACTGTTTTCGGGTCTCTGGATGTAAAAGAATGGTGTAACGGTCTGGCGCAACAAGCTTACCATCGGCTTCTTTGTTTATCGCTGCCGCATCTTCAATGACGCGCCCAATCAAAATTGATAGATCTCGCGCGCTTAAGCGCTTGTGGAAAATGCGCGCGAATGCGCCTTCGATCAATGCCTCCAGTTGCGATTCCAGTACGTCCAGCGGTTTGTTTCCCATGCTCGAATTATAGTCGAGCCACTGTTTTTGGAATAGTTCGTCTCGCATGTCTGAGTAACGCAAAAGCAGAGGGCTTAGCCCTCTGCCTTATACGTATGGACAGGATGCCGCGTTGTGAGCAGGACAGATTTTAGCCGCGAGGGATGTAATTCAACCAGGTGTCATAGATCTCGTACTGGTCGGCTTTTTGCTCGCGCAAGTTCTCGACAAAAAGCTCCAATTCTCGTTGTTTTGCTCGTTCCAATTGGCCAGAAAACTCGTCGCCAGCGCGTTCGTCTTTGCTGCGAACTTGCAATATATGATAGCCGAACTCACTTTGAACGGGCCCGACAAGTTCTCCGATTTCGGCGTCTTCGATGGCTTTGCGAAACTCCGGCACATAATTGCCGACAAAGGTCTCGCCCAACTCGCCGCCGCGCGCGCCGCTGCCGGGATCGGTGGATATGGCGCGCGCCAAATCGGCGAAGGACTCGCCAGCGCGCAATGCGCCCAGAGCCGATTCTGCGTCCGCTTCCGTTTCAACCAAGATATGCCGCACGTCGGCGTATAGCAGCATGCCTTCCGCGCCAACCAGGTCCTCCGCCAAAAGCGCTTGCAAAGCCATTCGTTCGAAGAAGGCGTCGATGGTTTCATCGGCGATACCGTTAATCGACAGGAATGAGCGATAGTTTTCCTGGTTTTCCTGGAAGTTCTCGCGCATGTCCTCGGCGCTTAATGTCGGTTCAACGACGGTGGGTTGCGGTGTCACAGTTGGATCGGTTTCTTCCTCGGATTCGTCAACTTCACCCGGGGTAGGCGTGGGGGTAATGGTTGGAATGGCGGTTGGCGTCGGCGAAACGAAGGGTGTTGGCGTGATGGTCGGTTCGGGCGTTTCCGTTGGATCGACGCCGATCAATGCCGCTGCGGTGGGGTCGAAGCCAAAGAAATCTTGGATTTCCTTTTGTACTGCCTCGTCACTGACGGAGATGTTGCGGGCAGAGGCCTCCTGCGCGATCAGGCGATCTTCCACCATATCGTTGATCACGCGCAGTCCTAGCTGATCCGGGACGTTGACTTCGTTGATCCAGGTTCGGTACGGCTCCTGTTGCGCAAGTTGTTGTAAATCGAAACCGGAATTCTGGATCTGATTGAGTTGCAAGCGCAAGCGGGAACGTTCCAGGTTATATTCTTCGCGAAACTGCCGCACGGTGATGTTTTCGCCATTCACGACCGCGAGCACTTGATTGGGGATGAAGAGTTGCTCAACCGCAAAGGCAATGGCAACTACAACAGCAAGGATTGCGACGATGCCGACGACGACCCGGATGGCGAGCCGTTGCAGCCGCGCTTCTCTTTCAGCTCGACTCTTGTAGTCGGAATCGGCCTGGTTTTGCGCGGCATCGCTGTCGATGGCGGCTGCGGGAGCCGCCCGGCGTCGCCGACGCTTCGGCAGACCAGTCGTCTGTGTCTTCTTCGACATTAGCGTGCTAACTCCTCAACCTGGTGTCCATTTGGCATTTGACGTCGTAGCGCTGCTCTCTAGGAAGCCGATACGCCTAGGAACAGCCGGCTAGTCGGCCACGACATAGGGCAGCAGAGCCAGGTGGCGCGCGCGTTTTATTTCTCGCGCGAGCTCACGCTGGCAGCGCGAGCAATTGCCGGTCTGGCGCCGCGGCTT
The DNA here is from genome assembly GCA_034420635.1 of Anaerolineae bacterium. Classification (GTDB taxonomy): domain Bacteria; phylum Chloroflexota; class Anaerolineae; order Aggregatilineales; family Phototrophicaceae; genus UBA6055. The sequence continues at coordinate 18,469 of DAOULD010000204.1, forward strand.
GATCTTGCCGCTTTCGCTGACATAGCGCGAAATAGTGTCCAGGTCCTTGTAGTCGAAGCACTTGCCCTTCGGGCAATAGGTGGTCTTGCCCCGACGCCGTCTCCCCCTGGGCCGCCCGCGCGAAAAACCGCCGCGTCGAAATCCGCCGCGACGTTGTTGGCCTTGACCCGAGGCGCTTGCATTCCTGTTGCTTGATCGCTGTTCGCTCACTGTTGGTTGTCTCTTTCGCTAGATTTCTTTTCAATTGGCTGATCAAGCGCTTGCCGCCGCGACCTCAAGACCGGCTCTGCAACTGTAATAGCTATTGCGGTTTCGCTTGCGCTTTTTTGCTCTCGTCGCGGACCAGCAAATAGCGCAGCACCGGATCAAAGAGCTTAAGTTCGGTTTCCAATTCGTTGATATGTTCAGCCTTGATAGCGGCTTTCACTACGACGTAGTGCCCCTCGCGCTGACCGTCAATTTCATAGGCAAGGCGACGCCGTCCAAAGAGCTTGCGGTCGACGCTGTTAACAGTGCCGTTATTGCCCTGTTCGATATAACTTATGACTTGATCAATGGCTTGGTTGACTTCTTCGTCGGTGGCGAGGGTGCGCACGATGAACGTGAGCTCATAGTCTCTCATCTAGGTTCCTTTCCTCGGATCGCAGCCTCGCGACAAGTATTTGCGCGAAGCGGAAAGCTGTCATTCAGTTGTCGTGGGGCATTTTATTGCAACTGGCCGGCGAATGCAATGGCAGATTGTTCTGGCTTAATCCGTCTTCTTTATTGCTGCCGTGTTCCTTTCCAGCGCCAGCCGAGAACTCGCCAGGCACAGGGCGACGATGAGCCAGAACCAGGTGATTGAAGACTGAAAGTCGAGTCGAAAAAAGTATAGGTCAGCGACGGCGTTTACAAGCGCCGTGAGCAGGGCAGCGTGGTAGCCAAGGTGAATCGCTGTGAAGTCTGGCTGGTTCTTGGCGTGCCGCCAAGCCAGATGGCCATAAATGAAAACCGCGGCCATGGTCGACAGAAAGATCGCGACGCCTGTTAGCCCAATTTGGTTTGCCATAATCAAGTACATGTTGGCGACGTCGGTATAGATATCGATTTCGGGCGTTCCGGTGAAGCCAACGCCGACCAAGGGATAGCGCCCGATTAGCGTGAGGGAATCGGTCCATTCTCCAATCCGCATTTGTGTAGCCAAATCCGCGCCCTGGAAAGCCTGCAGCAATCGATCCAGATAACCTTGTGTTTGAGGCAGCAAAACGAAGGCGACCGCGCCTATGAGCAGGATGGGCAGCATCCGGCGATAGCGAATTAGAGCGATGAACAGCAGACCGCAGGCCAAAGCCAGCAGCGATGCCCGCGACGAGGTCAAGTACAATGCGAGCGCTACCGCCCCAAAGATAGCTAAAGTCAACCAGCGCTTTGAAATGACGGGCGCTCTGGAGACGATCTGGGGGGCAATCACGAGCGCCGCGGCCGCCAGGATGCCTCCGAGCGCGTTGGGATCGACCCAGGTGCCGATGGCTCTTTCGCCGAAAGCGGGATTGTCTTCAATGTATCGAATGACGCCGCCATCCGGATATCCGATTCGCGAGAGCCGGACCAACAAGGCTTCGGCGATAGTATCGGGCGCGACCAAGAGCGCAATGGCGATCAGAGCTTGCAAGCCGATTGTCAGAACAATCACCAGGACCAGGCGGCGCAAAGTCTTCGGATCGCGCAGCAGATCGGAAAGGATGAAGACCATGCCGATGCTAAGCAGGGTCTCCGCAAACTGTCGGATATTTGCCGGCGTGGGCATGGCATGTCGCAAGCCCAGGGCAAAGGTGAAAATCAACCACATGACGTACACGGCGACGAAGGCGTGCACAGGCGTCAGGCGCAGACCTCCCCGCCGGCCAGTCATCCACTGGAGCAAATAAACAAGTAAGAAACCGCCCATGGCTAAATCCAGGAGGGTGGGCGTAATCGCGATCTTGACCGGGAATACCCCAAATGGCAGCAGCAGCAATGTGACAATGATGGCGTAGAGCGCGACGCGGATATCGGTGATGACATAAAGACCGGCCAATATGCCAAATAGCGCCGCCAGCGTCAGGAAGGGTCCCACGAGGGCGATCATGAAGCCAATCAATGCCGCCAGCGCGCCTACGGCGAATCCAACCGCTAGCCAATAGTGGCGGCTTTTGACCTGACTGATCCAGATTTGTAGAGAGTTGACCCGCGCCAATGTTTACCTCCGGAGCAATTTGACGACGGCGAGTAAAGCCAGGCCGAGCCAAGCGATCGCGCTCAGGGCGAAGCCAATTGCATAACTCAGCGGATTGTAGCGCAATTGCAGTGAAACTTGACCGGCGGGGATCTCCACAGCGCTCAAACCGCCATAGGCGCGCAGGATTTCCACCGGCCGGCCGTCCAGTTGCGCGGTCCATCCAGGGAAATGTGGCTGGGCAATGGAAAGTATGGCGTTGTCGGCGCTGTCCACTTCGATGACGATTTCTTCCTCCCGGTAGGATTTGACTATGGCGGTTCCGGTTGTCTGATGATTGGGAAGATCCAAGTTAGGCGCGCTGTGCAAAACGACTTTGCCGCGCAGGTCGTAGCGCGGGTCATCCATCAAGGCTCGCGCGAAGCCGTCGCTGTCGACCACGTCGGCATGGTTCACCAGGTGGACGAAGGGGCGCGGGTCATCAAGCAGATGCGCGTAGACCCTGCCTTCGCTATCGTTGCCAGCCGCGACCACGGTCGAGGGGACTGACAGCGTTTCCGATCCACTATAGACGAATTTGACCGCGAATAATTCCCAAGCCAAAGGATTGTTCACATAATCTCGGTGGATGATCTGGTATGGACCCTCCAGGAAGAGCGGACTAATCCCGCGCATATCCATCAAGCCGTATAGACTGCCGAAGTTTCCTCCCAATCCACGGAATCCATCGACCCGGAAAGGTTGGACCGCGTCAGGCTGATTCATGATTGCTTGTACGAGCGGAGGAGGCGCCATAGCCAATTGTCTGGCATGGGGTATCGGGTCGTAGGTGCCCGGATGGTCCTGGCTGACTGAAAACAGGTCCAAGGTGATCAGAACTATCAATGCGATTCCCACAATGGACTGATGCGGCTGTCTTACAAAGGCGAATAGCAGCAGCGCGCTGAGAGCCATGATCGCAGCGCTTCGCGATGCGGTGTTGAAGAATGCCTCCCAGCGCGGCGGGTCGCCCATCCACAAAACAAATGCGCCGAAGGCGACCGCAATAACAAGGACAGTGAATCGGCGCCACCAGAGCAGGGCGCGCTGCCGATGAAAATGGTTGGGCCAATTGCCCGCGGCGACCAAGCCAAAACCGACCGCTATTGCCAGACTGTTCGCGACCAGGAAGGCGGCTCGTTCTTGTCCACGGAAAAAGCGCAAACCTGGAACGAGGTTGTAAGCGAGGTGATAGAAGGGCGTGTTTGCTCCGAAGCTCAGAATCAGCCCTACCGCCGCTACAGCAAGCCAAAAGCGACTTTCCCCGGCGTTACGGTCCAGGGCTACGGCGATGAAGAATAGAGAAGGCAAGCCAATGTATAGGGGAGACCATTGGCTAACCGAGCCGGGAAAGACGATTTGCGCGATGTCCTGGATGGGGAATCCATTTCCCTTTTGTTCGAAACCCAAGCCCGCGCGCGACGTATGCAGAAGATACTCGATACCGGGAAGGAGTGTGACGGCGCTGACGCTAAAGGCGACCAGTCCAAAACCAATGCCGCCAAGAAGGAAGGCTCGCCAGCCGATTTTCTGTCGGTGGCTGCGATAGGCAAAGTACGCGCAAAGAACGTAAGTCATGAACCAGCTCGTTTGAGGATGACCCGCAAGCCAGGAAATACCGAGAGCGAAGCCGGCTAGGGCGACATAGGGATATGAGAGTTTTCCCGTCCGAGTCGCTTCCAGAATCCCCAGGCAAGCCAGGGGAAACCAGATTGCCGCCTCCAGGATCGCGAGTTGCAGGGGCGGATAGCTGCCGGTGTAGCCGCCGTAGGCGATGACTATCGCGGCTAGCAAAGCCCCCAGGGAACTAAGCGGGCGCCGAAGGGTGAGTCGCCGCAGAAAAAGGTACATCAACAGGCTGTAAATCAGCACATGGGCGGTCATTTCCAGTTGAAGCGCGTTATAACTCCATCCGCCCGCCAGGGAGCTAAGGGCGATCGTTATCCAGCGCGGCGGATAAAAGACCGCGGCTTGCGTATCCCCGATAAAAGGCAGACCGCCGTTGTTGTAGGGGTTCCAAAGCGGTATTTCCCCTTGCGAGAGGCGCTGATACTGGTATCCGGCAAAGGCGACAAACTGAGCGGAGAAGTCGCCTTTGGCCAAGGAGGCTTGGTCGGCGGCTACAGGCGTGAACAAGCGCCAAAAGAAGAACAGCCAGAGCACCGCCAAACATGCCACCGCAAGCGCGTCCGGATCGCGCGAGTATCGCCGCAGAAGGCGCATGAAGTCAGTCGTCCTCTCGCAGCGCGTGGCGTCCTGTTATGCGCAGCACTTCTTCAAAGAAGGCAAGCGTATCGCGCGCAATGATATCCCAATCGAAGCGGAGCCTAAGTTTTCGAGCCCCGTCCCGCAAACGATTGACTGTCTGCGGATTCTGAATCAGGTGAATGATCGCATCGCCAATTGCCGTCGCCGATTGTCGATCAATCAACCAGATGTTTTCTCCGTGAATGAAAGTTTCATGTTCGACTGTCGGTTGCGTTGTCACAATGGCGCAGCCATAATTGATGGCTGCCATGAGGCTGCCGCGCCGGTAAGAAGCGCCGTCGAGATAGGGCAAACTCACAATATCGACCGCCCCGAGGCAAGCAGCCACCTCGGCCTCCGGCAAGAAACCGGTCCAGCGCACGATGTCTTCCAGCCCATATTCCCTGATTCGATCTGCAAGAGCCTCGCGGTAGCTTTCACCCGCGTCGGCGTTGACCGCATTGCGCTGCCCGCCGATGAAAAGCAGCCGCAGATCATGCCCATTTCTACGCAGTTCCGCCAGCGCGTCAACCAGGAAGTCGATTCCCTTAATCGCTTGGACGAATCCAAAGTGACCGATCAAAGTCGTCGAGTCGGCAGCGGACAGTTGCTCGCGCCAGCGCGCTGTCGATTCATCGGACGCGGCTCCGCAGATAATATTACTGCCGATGGGAATGACCGAGCGCAGTGGCAGGCGAGCCAGCTTTTCGTCATCTTCGGGATTTGTGGCTATTACGCCGTCGGCGCTCCCTGCCAGATGCGTCACGGCCCAGTCACGCAGGCGACCTGCCTTCGGAAAGAGATAGGGATGACGCAGATCGTGAAAGGTCGTTACGATGGGCTGATCAAGTAAAGCGGGCAGAAAGTGGATCCAGGGCGACATATCATAGGCCGCGGTTTGGAACTGCACATTGATGAGGTCAAGCGCGTGATCGTCAGCCCAAGCCTTGATCTGCGGGATATTTTTCAATCCCCAGCCGGATACGCCCGTGATCTCCAATGTATCACAATTGGATCCAGTTCTGCTGAGCACGCGCACGGAATGACCTTGCGCCTGAATTACTTCCGCGAGAATCCGCGAAAAATGCCCGACGCCACCGGGCATCGGCGGGAATTCGCCGCTGATTAGCCCAATTTTCATACTTCCGCTTTCAAGCCATTGCGCAGCACCTGCCAGTAAGTCTTGATGCGCTGGCGGCGTAGCGCGCGTTTGTGTCCGATGCAGGCTTTGCCGAGTTCCAAAACCAGTTGCCAACAGAATTGCGCGAGTAGCATCGCGCGCAGTAGCGCATAATGCGCGTAACCGTGATGCTTGCGGAAGTAACGCAGTTTGCTGGTATGAAACTGAATCTGTTTGAAGGCGGCAACTTGCTCGCTGCTCTTGCCGCCATGATGCTTTATCTTGGCGCCGCCGTGGTACATCACTTTCCAGCCTGCGTCTTTGGCGCGTTTGCAAAAGTCCAGTTCTTCGGAGTACATGACAAATCCTTCGTCGAGGCAGCCGATGTCCTGGAGGACCGCGCGCCGCAACATCAGCGCCGATCCTTGCACCCAGTCCACTTCTAATATGTCGTCGTCCGCCGTATCGCGCATGAAGTAGCTGTCGAATACGCCAGAAGGCGCCAGAACGGATAGCCAGGTGCTCTCGAATGTGCCAGTCAGCAGCGTTGGAAACCGCCGGCGCGTCGACTGATGGCTACCGTCCGTATTGAGCGTATGCGGTCCCAGTATGCCCACGCCGGGGTGCTGCTGCAGGTATCCCAGCATCGTAATCAGGCTGTCTTTGCAGACTTCCGTGTCGGGATTGAGCAGCAAAAGCGTATCAGCTGACGCCGCTTCCATACCCAGATTGTTGCCGCGCGTGAAGCCGATGTTCTCGCATTGCGGCAGCAGCTTAACTGCCGGGTATCGCTCGCGCACCATAGCGACGCTGGCGTCCTGACTGTCGCAATCGACAACGATGATTTCAAGCGTCAGTCTTTTCCCGTCGCCCGAATCAGCCAGATCTTGCGCTTGGAACAAGCTGGCCAGACATTTGTCCAAGAGATCGCGCACATTCCAATTGACGATGATAACCGAGATCTCCGCCAAGTCAGACTCCGTCGATTACACACATGATCACAGTTTACCAATGTTTTGCGGAATCCGAGATCAATTGACGGCTGTCTTGTCTGGCGGCAATGGCAGCGAAAATAGCATTTCGGCGTTTGCTGATATTTGACGCGCCATTTCGATCGGGGAAAGGTCATGCAGTTCAGCCAATTTGTCGTTGATGTAAGGCAGGTACGCGGGTTCGTTGCGCTTCCCGCGGTAGGGATGCGGCGTCAGGAAGGGACCATCTGTCTCGATAAGCAGTCGATCACGCGGCGTGGACTTCGCGATGTGGCGCAATGCCCCCGCGTTTTTGAAGGTGAGCGGACCGGTGAATCCCAGATAGAACCCGAGCGCCAAGGCGCGCGCGGCTTGCGCTTTGTCGCCCGAGAACGAATGCAGGACGCCCGGGCGATTTCGTAGATCAGGGGACAAATTGGGGACCCAGGACTCAAGTACGTCCAGCACGTCACTACCCGCTTCGCGATTATGGATTATGACGGGCAACCCTCGTTCCGCCGCCAGTTCAAGCTGCATTTCGAACCATTCGATTTGAACATGCTTCGGGCTCTTGTCCCAATAATAGTCGAGGCCGATTTCGCCTATAGCGACCACTTTGTCTCGGCGAGACCAGTCTCGAATGCGCTCGATGCAAGCGGGATTCGCGTCGTTGCTGCTGTTCGGATGAATCCCCAGCGCGCAGTAAAGGCTCGAATATGCTTGGGCGAGCGCAAGCGCCTCGCCGCAACTGTCGAGGTCGATCGCTGGGACGATTACCTGACGAAGGCCGGCGTCGGAAGCGCGTTTCATGACCTCGTCCAGGTCATCCGCATAGGCGCGAAAATTAAGATGGCAGTGTGTATCGACGAGGCTGGGCAAGGGCATCAGATGACCGGCGCTGGATTGTCGCGCAGCTTCTTGAGATCGGAATCAACCATCATTCCGATCAATTCTTCAAAACTGACCTCTGGTTGCCAGCCGAGTTTTCGCTTGGCTTTGCTCGCGTCGCCCACCAGCAGGTCGACTTCCGCCGGTCGCATGAATTGCGGATCTTGCACGGTATAGTCGCGCCAATTGAGCCCGACATGGCCAAAGGCAACGTCCAGCAGGCCTTGCACTGAATGAGTTTTCCCGGTGGCGATCACGTAATCGTCCGGCTCGTCCTGTTGCAGCATTAACCACATGGCGCGGACATAATCTCCTGCGAAACCCCAGTCCCGTTGCGATTCCAGATTGCCGATGCGAATCTCGTTGGCCAATTCGAGCTTGATCATGGCAGCGTGGTGGGTCACTTTGCGCGTGACAAACTCCAGACCACGACGCGGCGATTCATGATTGAAAAGTATACCGCTGCAAGTGAAGAGATCGTAGCTCTCGCGGTAATTCACTGTGATCCAGTGGCCATAGACTTTCGCTACGCCATAGGGGCTGCGCGGATAAAATGGGGTTGATTCCTTTTGCGGCACCTCGCGTACTTTGCCAAACATCTCGCTGGAGGAGGCTTGATAATACTTAATCTCCGGATTGACCGAGCGAATAGCGTCAAGTATGCGGGTCACGCCCAATCCAGTGATGTCCCCCGTAAAGACCGGCTGATTCCAGGAGGTTGGTACAAAGCTCTGCGCCGCCAGGTTGTAAATCTCGCTTGGCTGAATCGTGCTGATCGCGGTGATCAAACTGGCATGATCTCCCATATCGCCCTGCACAATGTGGATTTGACTCTGGATGTGCTGGATCCGCTCATAGCGAACCGTGCTGGTGCGGCGAACCATTCCGTAGACTTCGTAGCCCTTGCCCAGCAAGAATTCAGCGAGGTATGAACCATCTTGGCCAGTGATGCCGGTGATAAGCGCTCTCTTCGTCATATGAGGGAACTCCTTATGCGGTGTTGACGCGCCGGCGGCAATCCGCCAGCACATCTTTCAAGGTTTCTTTTAATGTGAATCTCGGCTCCCACCCGGTGTCGCGGCGCAGCTTGCCGGCATCACCGCGAATCTCGGGGATGTCAACGGGGCGCAAGCGAGCCCGATCGACGCGTACTTCAATGTCAATGTCAGTCAGCCCGAGCAAGCTATTCAGGATATGCCGCACGCTGTTTGCCCTGCCGGAAGCGACATTGTAGGCTTCTCCGGGCTTGCCTTTTTCGGCAATCAACTTGTATGCGCGGACGATGTCGCGCACGTCGGTAAAGTCTCGTTTTGCTTCCAGGTTTCCAACATATATAAACGGCTCTTGCTGATTCGCCTCAATCTTGGCGATCTGGATCGCAAATGCCGGCGCCACGAAGCGCGTGTTCTGGCCGGGACCAATGTGATTAAATGGCCGCGCGCGCATTATCGGCAGTCCGTGACTGAGGTGAAATTGCAGCGCCAGCATATCTTGCGCCACTTTGCTAACGCTATAGGGATTGGTGGGACGAATCTCTGTCCGCTCGTCCAGGGGCAGTTGGGCGGGTGAGACAGCGCCATATATCTCGGCCGAACTTATGATCACCGTGCGCGGGCGCAGATCAAGTTCGAGGCAGGCTTGAATGATATTGAGTTGGGAGCGTATGTTATTTTCCAAGGTCTCCCAGGGATCGTCAAAAGATCGAGGAACAAAAGCTTGCGCGGCCAAATGAAAAATCAGGTCCGGCGCAAAGTCCCCCAGCAGATCGCGCGCTTGTCGCGATTCTTTGAGGTCAATCTGCCGGACAATATCAATTGCGGGACTGACGGTTTCTTCCGGAAATAACGTCGTTCCGTAAAGCGTCGCAGTCGGCTGCGAACCGCCCAGATGGTTTGCCAAATGGTGGCCGACGAATCCGCCGGCGCCGGTGATTAGGATCCGCAAAGGCTGTTCCTGAGAGCGCTGGATTATTGAATCCAGCGACATTATAGCCGATCGCAGTTGATCTTCTAGGCTAAGGGACCATAGCATGCACGTCGATCACGCTTCGGCGAGTGGCGTGGAAATGCCAACAAGCAACAATCCCGCCCATTAAAGCGGGATTGCTGCTTAACCTCAGAATTGCTGTCGGCTGTGTCCAGAGCGAGTTATTGCTCCGACATGTCGTCGGACATATCTTCCATCATATTGTCGGACATGTCTTCCATCATCTC
>DAOULD010000205.1:0-2722 GCA_034420635.1 Anaerolineae bacterium
GCGCAAGCGGGCGACTCACAGAGTCGCCCCTACAATGTTTTCGATTATTTTGTAGTTTTCTATATTTCATCAAATTATTCGCATGATTTACTTGCATTTACTGAAGAGTTTTGTCTTGTAATAAAACTTAAACTTGGTGTTCTTCGTGTCTTTGTGGTGAAAAGAATTTGCAGCGATTGCCCTGGTGATTCGGCGTAATCTTTTGCATTTGTCCCTGCCAGCGTTTACCATCGTAGGATTAGCAGATCATCGGCAAGGATATGGCAATGATCAAGACCGGCAGGGCAGCGGATGTCGAAAATGATATTTTGGCTCGGTACCGGGGGCGAACCCCGAATTCGCTAGCCCAGCACGAGTTGGCGCAGCGAGTCTTGCCGGGCGGCGATACCCGTATCTCCACACATTACGGTCCCTACCCGACCTATATGGCGAAAGGCGAGGGCGCCTGGCTGACCGATTGCGACGGCAACCGTTATCTGGATTTGCTCAACAACTACACCTCGTTGATTCACGGTCACGCCCCGCCCGCTATCGTGGAAGACGCGGCAGATCAGTTAACGCAGGGGACGGTCTTCGGGTCCGCTTCAAAGCCACAAGTCGAATTCGCCAAATTGCTGATTGAGCGCGTCGCCAGTGTGGAGATGCTGCGCTTTACCAATTCCGGCACAGAAGCGACCATGATGATGATGCGCGCCGCCCGCGCCTTCACCGGACGCGATGTGATCGTGAAGATCGACGGCGGCTATCACGGCGCGCAGGACTTGGTCAAAGTGAACGTCAGCGCCGAGCCGGATCGCAACAAGAAGCTGGAAGCGCGCGTCGAAGGGCGCGGGGTGCCAGGCTCGGTGCTGGATACGGTCATGGTCGTCCCCTTTAACGATCTTAATGCGATGGAAACCACCCTGGCAGAACATCACCGTCGAATCGCCGCTATCATCGTCGAGCCGATGGCCAATTCCGGCGGGATGATCCCACCCTTGCCGGGATACCTGCGCGGACTGCGCGCTTTGGCGGATCAATACGATGTCTTGCTGCTATTTGATGAGGTGGTGACCTTGCGCCTAAGCAGCGGCGGCATGCAAGAAATCTACGGTGTTCAGCCGGATATGACGGCTATGGCCAAGGTCATCGGTGGCGGATTTCCTATCGGCGCCTTTGGGGGCAAAGTAGCGATCATGGAACAGTTCAATCCGGACAGAGCCAGCGAGGTCATACAGCACAGCGGCACTTTCAACGGCAACAACATCACCATGGTCGCAGGCATGGCTGCCATGCAGAGACTCGATCAAGCGGCGATCGATCGCATCAATAGCTTGGGCGACCGACTGCAAGCTGGAATCAACAGCATCTTCAGGTCCGGGAGCCTGCGCGCTCGCTGCCACGGCTACGGGTCGCTGCAGCAGATCCAATGGACGGACGAAGACCTGATCACCCTGGGCGATGTCCGGCGCGCTAACCAGGACTTGGGCAAGCTACCGCAACTCTTTCATCTGGAATTGCTCAACCGGGGGATTCATTGCAGCCCCCGGACCATGTTCAATATCTCTACGCCGACGCAAGAAGCCGATATCGATCAGGCGTTGGCGTCTGTCGAGGCGACAGTACATACCTTGAAGCCCTATGTCAGCGAGACCTTGCCAGGCTTGCTGCTGGCGTGAACTGCACCGTCCAGCGATACGTCAGGATGATAGGCCGGCGCTTTTCATATGCGCTTGAATCTGATCGAAAAACCGCTCTTCGGAGTTGTCCTGCGGCACGTATCCGATGACGCGCCGGGCATTGGCAATGCTCCATATCGCATGTGAATTGGCGCTAATGCCGTAAAAGATCTGAAAGGGCACAGCGAATTGATCGCGAATGTCTTCGGTTTCGATGCTTTTGATAAACAGCTGTGACATATCGCGCTGACTGATGTAAACCGCCAGCGCGCGGCGCATCCGGCGCAGGTCGCCCAACTTGATGTCGGCCAAATCTGTCTCGCGCGGTCCGCCGATGCGGATCTGCACGTTCTCCAGCGGACGGCCGCCGTGCGTCACGCCGCTGGCATAGACTTGGCCAATCTGCTCGAAGGCGATCTTCGCCCAACCATACCAGTTGTCGGAGGCGTTCATGTCCGGCGTCACCATCGGGGTTTCGCCATCCAAGGCATATCCCTCGTAGAAATCAGCGGCGTGGTTGGTGCTGGCTGCAACCAAGCGCCGCACGCGCTCTTCCCAGGCGACCTGGTAGACATTGTAAGTCATTTGCAGGTTTGCCAGTTCGGAGGAGAAATAGGCGTCATCGCCCTGGTCCCCCACACGATGATAGGCGCAGTGCACCACGGCATCGGCGCCAGCGAAGTGATGGCGATAGCTGTCGCGGTCCTTGTGCATCAGATCGGCAAGCAGCGCGCCTGGTACGGGGCTGCCGTTTTGGTCGGTCGCGCGGGTATCAAGCAAGGTCAGGTCGTAGCGCTCGCGCAATGCCGGCAGCAAGACCCCGGCGATCGTGCCGCAGGCGCCGGTGACGACGACTTTTTTCTTGGACATAATGGCTTTGCCTCATGCGGGATTTATAAGTGTAGTATAACTTGATGGCGACGGTTTAGCTTGCTAGAAGACAAGGGGTGTATTTCAATATTTTGGCAGGATGCTCTAGGAACTACAAAAGCGCATCGCCCTTTGACGGGTTCTAGGTACGGATTCACCACAGAGGCACAGAGCGCACAGAGATTTCAAGAAAA
>DAOULD010000206.1:0-33336 GCA_034420635.1 Anaerolineae bacterium
CTCTTCCAGGCGCTGAGCAAGGTCAAGATCTACGAGGACTGTTTCAAGACCCAGGGGATTCCCTTCCTCACCATCGCCGGACGCGGCTACTACGATCGGCAAGAAGTTTGGGACATGCTGGATTTGTTGCGCTGCCTGCACAATCCACTCGACAATCTGTCTTTGGCTGGGGCTTTGCGTTCGCCATTATTCGGATTCAGCGACGATCTGCTCTTTGCCTTGCGCCTCATGAAAGATCCAGACCCCTCGTCAAGCAAGCCCTTGCCCTTGTGGACTGCCATGCGGATCGACCAGATCAGCGAAGTGCCGGGCATAGCTGACGAAGATCAACACCTGCTCAAGTTCGCTGCCGACACGCTGGATGAACTGCGGCAAATCGCAGGGCGCGTCACAATCTTTGAATTGTTGAGGCGAGCGCTGACCTCGACCGGTTATCTTTCGATATTGACAGGATTGCCAGACGGCGCGCGTCGTCGCGGCAACGTAGAGAAATTGCTGAAATTGGCTGAGGACAGCGGCAAGATCACGCTGGGGAAATTTTCGCGCTTTTTGACCGATCTCAGTTCGCGTGAAATCCGCGAAGGAGAGGTCTTGGTCGAAGCCGGCAACGCCATACGCTTGATGACGGTTCACGCCAGCAAAGGGCTGGAATTCCCGATGGTCATCCTGGCAGACGCATCCTGGACAAGAGGGGGTGGCGCCGCGCCAAGTTTGCTCAACGATGCTGATTTTGGCTTGAGTTGCCAGGTTTTTGATGTCGAGCAAAACAAGACAGTGGCTTCCTTTGCCCACCGTCGTAACGCCAGATTGCTTGCCCAGAAAGAAGCGGCTGAACGCAAGCGACTGCTTTACGTAGCGGCGACCCGCGCGCAAGACTATTTGCTTGTCAGCGGACAGATGACGTTCAAAAAGAGCGGCCAACTCTCCGCGCGCGGATGGCTGGGGCAGCTTCTTGCCGCCTTCGACATGCACGATCTCGAACGGAAGGAGGAAAAGTCGCACAGCTTCAATGGCGACAAGATCCGCGTATTGATGCCGCCTCCGCCGCCATCGCAACGCGGTCCGCAAGCTGGCTTTGACGCCGACATTCGGACACCGGAGGCCCTTCAAATCCCTGGTGAACTTCCCCCTCTGATCAAGCCCATACCTCCTCAAAGCGGCTTGAGCCTCAAACACATTTCAGCGACGCAATTGGCCGACTTTGGCGCGTACCGGCACAGCAACGGTCAAGTACGCGAATTCTACCGCAGACGCCTGCATAGTCCCGCCGGAAACGAGAAACCCATCGCAGCGCCTAACCTGGGCGCGCCTGGCCGTCGAATGATTTCTCGCCGCCGGCTCGGCGCTATCGTGCATGATCTGCTGCGTTTCGGTCACTATGACGCGACGGATGACATCATTCGCTCCTGCGCCTGGCAAGCGGGATTGACTCTCGGCCGCGATATCGACGAGACTGTGGACGCTGTCAGGCGCCTGCTTGCCAACTTTCGACAAAGCATTGTCTTCGGATGGCTTTCATCCGCGCGCGCCGGGGGGCAGCCCGTCCACACCGAATTGCCCTTCGTCTATCGCGCCAACGGTCGCATCATCCACGGCGTCATGGACCTTCTATTGCAAGGGACGGATGGCGCCTGGACAATTGTCGATTATAAAACAGCCTCGATCCAGGATCCCCGCCAGACACACGTCCGGCGCTACACCCTGCAACTGGCAGTTTATGCCGCGGCTGCGCAGGCGCGTTTGAGATTGCCGGATCTCCCGGCAACAGTCGTCCATTACCTGGCGGACAACAATACGCTGCCCATTGACAAACATGACTGCCTCGCGGAACTCAACGCGCTCGAAGCGCGCATTGCCGAGTTGGAACAATTCCATGCCTGAACTGTGGAAGAGCTTGCTGCCCGACTGGGCGCATCCCGACCACCCGATCCTGCAATACGAGTTGGCGCATCGACGACCGGGGAGCTCGCGCTGGAAAAGCGCGTTACAGTTGTTCTTGCTGGGCTTGCTATTGGGCGGCGGCGGATATCTCTATGCCAGCGCCACGTCGATCGACGCCGGCGCCGAGAATCTCGCTGATTTTCTCTGGCGCTGTCTCTATTTCCCGTCGCTATTGGTCCAAACGGCGACGGTCCTGGCCGCCCTGGCCTTCGGCATCGGATCGGTCGAAGCCGACCGCAGCCGACAAACCTGGGACAGCCTGCGGGTCACTGAATTCGGCGCCGGGATGACGCTGCGCGCGCGCTGGACGGCGATACTCTATCGCCTGCGCGCGCCGATCATAGCGCTGCTCCTGACGCGCCTGGTTTTAGCCTTCGGCATGACAGTTAACCTGACAGCCTTCGGCGGGGGATACCTGCGAGTCCTCGGCAGCAGTATCTTGGACGCCTCCTCCGACCTCTGGATCATACTGCCAATGGTCGTCTTGCTGATGACAGTCCAAACGCTGCTCCCGCTCACCGCGGTGGGCGCCGCCGGCGCCTTCGGCATTTTGATATCGGTCGCGATCAAACATCGTCTCGTCGCGATCGCAATTCAACTCGTCTTGTCCCTTACGCTAGTCGCGGCGGTCGCCGGAGGGCTGTTCGCCGTCACAAGCGCCCTGCAAGGCGGTTTGACCGCGTCGGATAGTCTGCGATTTTTCCTCTTTCTGGGATACAGCGGCTTCGCGGATGGCGGCATGCTCTTGGCGAACTTGGGCAGCCTTGGCGCAGTTTGGAAGATGCTGCCGCAGGGCGCATACCTGCCAATTGGACTTCTGCTTATTCTTGCTTTGGGGGCATTCTGGATTGATGGATGCCTGGGTCTGGCAATTCGCCTTTCCGAACAAGGCGAATAAGTGGCACCTCTGTCCTGGTCTAAGGCAAGCTGATACAATTGACGCGCTATATGTCACGAAGGAATCAACACAAAGCCACATCCACATTACACATGCCAATAGACAGCCGCGACTACAAGAACCTGACCGACTACCTGCAGCATCTTTACCAATGTCAGCCCTTCGCGCGCAACGGAATCGAGCATCCGGTGACGGTTTTCTACCCGTCCGCGGACCAGGTTCACGATCTGGACAGCGTACTCGATCCCTATCCCCCAGTCATTGAGCCGCGCGACTACGCCGCATACGACTACAGCTATCTGCACGATTTGCAAAACCGCAAGCCCTTTTTGCATAACGGTTACACCTTTACCATGAAGCGCTTGACACCGGAGCCGCTCAAACTGCGAGGAGCGCTCGGACGCTACTTCGACATGCTCGCTACTTGCGCTTCGCTGGAAAACGAGTTGCGCGACGCCGCCGCCGACGGCTGGATGCGCGCGCCTTCACGCACGGCTTACCACCGCGCGGTTGACCCCAAGGATGCTTTGCTGCGCGGGATTAAACGCTGCGCGGGCATCGGCATCGGCGCCTTGACCGTCTTCAACGACCGGGGCGCTTACAAAGCGATGCTGGCCCGCCGCTCGGAAAAAACAGCTTACGACAGTGGCATGTTTCATGTGCTGCCAGCGATGATGTTCGGTCCCACAACGCCGGACTTCGCCAATGCACAAGAGTGGAGCGTGAAGCACCAGGTGCTGCGCGAAGTGCTGGAAGAAATGTTCAACATGCCGGAAGAATGGATGCCGGAGCGCTGGGACTTCTTTTATCAGCACCCGGCTCTGCTCTATTTACAAGAGTTGCTGGATGCTGGCAAAGCCGAACTCTGCCTGACCGGCGTCATTATCAATTTGCTGACATTGCGCCCGGAAATCAGTACCCTGCTTCTGATCCATGATCCGGAGTGGTACGCGCGCATTACCGCGAAGGATAGCGATATTCCCTTCAGAACAGCCGAAGAGACCTTGAGCCGGAGCGTGGTCGTGGCTCCAATTGCTGAAGACAGCGCGTTTCTGTCGCGCTTTCCCGCCGAGTTGCACCTGCAAATGCCCGCTCAAGCGACCGCAACGCTGTGGCTGGGAATAGATCTGGCGCGCGACTTGATTGCCAGACGGCCTTGACTGTTGAGTACAGCTTTACATTCCAAGGCAATCGCTTCAAAATCATTTTGTGTCGATCGCCACATAAATCATCCAAAATGTAGGGGCGACCTATCAGGTCGCCCGCTTTCCAACCCGGAGCGCTTGGATAACCGCATTGCTAAGGACAAATTGAACTGTATTTCGCCAGTAGCGGACAAGCCTTGTATGGGCGACACAAAGTGTCGCCCATAAATATAGCGATAAAATCGTGGGCGATTCACAGAATCGCCCTTACATTGCCTCCTTTTTTAGGCGAGCGGTTAATTCTCGGTGATCTCGGTGTCCTCGGTGGTTAGGAAAATTTGCTACGATTACCCTGCTTTGCATCCGAATTCGCATAGACCGCGCCGCGCTATCGGTTATAATCGAACGCATCTCTGGATATTTACGAAAGGAATGCGCAATGCCATCCGTAGGAGAGAAAGCGCCGGATTTTGAATTGTTAAATCAAGAGGGCAAAGCTGTCCGGTTGAGCGACTATCGCGGCAGCAAGGTCTTGCTATTCGCCTATCCCAAAGCCGGCACATCCGGGTGCACCGTCCAAGCCTGTGGCTTTCGCGACAACTTCGCGCAAATCGAAACATCGCTGGCTGTCGTTCTCGGATTGAGCCCGGATGAGCCCTCCGCGCTGAGCAAATGGATCGCCAAAGAAGACCTGCCCTACGACTTGCTGTCAGATCCGGATCACGGTGTTCTGGAGGCTTGGGAAGCTTGGGGAGAAAAGTCCATGTACGGCAAGAAATACATGGGCGTAATCCGTTCTCACTGGATCATCGGCGAAGACGGCACTGTCTTGGATGCCCAGGTCAAAGTCAGCCCCAAGAAAAGCATCGAGAAAGCGTTGAAGTTCCTGGCGAAAAACCAATAGACCATCTCACCAGCCCCGCCCGAGTCATCTAAGTTGTCATGCTCATACGCTTCGCTATTCTGATCTTGCTATCGCTAGCGACTGTCGCCTGCCGACTGCAGAGACAAGCGGCGCTCGACGAAGTTATCGCTCTGCCCAGCGCCACCATCGAGATTGTCTATGTAACGCCAACCACAGCGCCGACTCGCGTGCCGACCTTGGTCAGAATACAGCCCACCGAGATTCCTACAGCAACAGCCAGGACGATTGACCGTACAAGCAGCCAGGTCGGCAGCGACAGTGCGCTCGACTGCCTGGATACACTCACGCGCGCCTATACGGAAGCCGGTAACCGTTGTCTCGGCGGACCCAGTGGTCATTTCTGTAACGGTGGCGGGGCGCCGAATACCGCGCCGGAGGAAAATCTATTGCAGGACCCGGGCGCTGTGATAGAGGCGGTCGCGCTTGACGCCCTTCGCTCGCTTGCCCTGGACAATCCGGCGGGAGGCGGCTTGATCTGGCTGCGCCTGGAAGAAAACATCCTGATGGACGCCCTTCTGATTGGACAGGTCAGCATTCAAAATGCTGTCTTGCCCGATAGCGATTTTGCCAAATGGCAGTCCTTCACTTTGGAAAGTGACGCAAGCGAATGGCAGTGCGATGAGGCTCCCGAGATCGGCGTCATGGTGATACAGGGGCTGTACGGGCAGACATCGCGCGTGGTGGTCAACGGCGTATCGCTTAGGATCAATGGCACAGTAATTGTGCTCACCCAGGACAGTACCACCAAGTTTATCGCCATCGAGGGACAGGCTCGCCTGCTTGCCTTCGGACAGTTCATAAACATAAACGCCGGCGAACAGCTCAATTTCAGCTATCCACCGGGCGATTGGCGGAAACCCGAAGGTTCCATTGCAAGCCCCTCGCTTTTCGAATACGACCTGGTTAAGGACCTGCCAATTGTACTGTTCGACCGCCCCGTACCGATTCCGCAGCCCGGTTATGTGCAAACGCAAGGCGGCGTCAATATGCGCATCGCGCCCGATATCGAATCCCAATTGCTGTTTCAGGTGCCGGCCGGCGAAACCATGAACGTGCTTGGCATCAGCAGCAATCGTGAGTGGCTGCACATCCGGCTGGGCAACGGTGAAACAGGTTGGATGAGCGCCGGCTTGCTCGCCAAGAACCTCGGGGAGATCAAGCAGGTCTATGATGTCACGCCTCTGCCGCCGCAACGATACGGAGAGCTTGGCAGCCGGGCATTCGTTAACGTTGCTGCGGGAGGAAACCTGCGCGAAGCCCCGGATACCGCCTTTCGCGTTAAGGGCACCTTGCCCTACGGAACCCAGGTGAAGCTGCTCGCGCGCAGTCCCTACAGCCCCTGGGTAAAGGTCAACTTTGCGGGTGAAATCGGCTGGATGGCTCTGTTCACGCTGCGATCAGAATCGGTGATCGCTTCGCTGCCCATTGACTACAACGTACCTTTGCCGCCGCGCCCTACCTCCACACCCGTATTCAGTTACGGGGGCGGTCATGCCTATCCAGACCCCAGTGGCGGATATTAGCCGGCTTCGACGCGAATGCTGGTCAGCGGAACGCTGTCGCCGATAACGGCGCCAGTCTCATCGGTCACCCTGGGACGATAGCCGTTGCCGCAATCGTCCGCCGGCATCAATTCGCAGGTATACAAGCCGACAATGAGTTGATATTCGCCCGCTGGTAGCTGCTCCGGCAATCGTAGATCGTAAGTATCCACGATATAGCCGTCGGGTCCCCACCATTCGCTAATCGCCCGGCCGGCAGGATGCAACTTGTCAACTTGCGCCTGGGGCGGTCCTCCGGTCGAAAGATGCAAGAAGCTGGAAAAATTGACATCGATTTCCTCGGGCGCATACCAATAGACGCGCAAGCGCAAATGAGCGCCCGGGCGCAACTCATCGGCGCTGAGATCATAACCAAGCACTTGCAAATTGTCGTCCAGCGTGAAGCGCGTCCGAAATTGCGCCGGCAAGGCTTCCCCGGGCGGAGAATTATGCCAAGCCAGTCCTTCCTGAAAGAAGACGAGGACGCAAAGCAGCGCAATCCCGCCTCCAAGCAGCAAGCCAACGGTCGAAGCGCGGGAAAGCGGGGCGATATTCCAGTATGGACGCGGCATTGTACGCCGTCGGCGCAACAGCGTCGCAGCGCCGACGGACAGCAATATCGACGTGAGCGACGCCCACGCGGCTAAATCGCGGGCGGGCGTCGAGCCCAGATACACGCGTACCTTATGCTCTCCGGACGGTACGGGAAAAGTGATGAAGCCGTGGTGCGGGGACGCTGTGATTTCGACTGGCCGCCCGTCAATTTCGGCGCGCCATCCCAGCCAATAGAAATTGTAAATCTCGGCGACAAAGTCTTCCCCGGCTTTGATACGCCACTCATGCGATTGCGGCGAATTGTGAATCAGCTCGGCGGCGGCGCCTTCCGGCAAGATCGAGTGATTCAATTTGTCTATCGGATAGCCATCGGCGTAGTCCAGCAGCAAGTGCGCTGTAGGATCGGGAACGGAATGGACATGTCGCGGCCGATACTCGCCGGTGAATGTCGTGCCAAGCTGCCGTCTCGCCGCCTCTTCGGCGTGGTAGGCTGCGATCGACGTATCCAGCGTTTTATGACGCCATTCAGGTACATAGAACAGGGGAATCGCCAGCACGATGGGTAGCGCGACCAACGACGCTGTCAAGCTGATTTGCCAGCGCGAGTCGAGCTTTTCCAACCAAAGGCCGTTGGCTCCGCCGATGATCGCCAGGCAAGCCGCGATAGGTCCCAGCAGCCGCCAGGGAAACTGCAGAAACTGAATCGGCCGCAGTCCCTCCCAGATCGGCAAGGAACCCGGCATGACCAGAAGCAACATTGCCAGAGCTGTCATGGTAAAAAACAAGATGCCGAGGAAGCTCTGCGGGTGTTGCGATCGATAACCGCGAATGTACAGCGCCGCAGTCGCCGCCAGAGCGAGCAGCGCCAGCATCCACTGCGCGACGCCCAGGACTTTCAGTTCGCTCAGTCCGTTGATGGCGCCGGCGTCATGGGTCGGCGGGGCGGCCAGCAAGTCCGGCAGCCTCACGAAGGCTTCTCGATAGTCAAGCAAGCCGGCCACAGTCAGGTTCTGCAGGTGCGCGGAATCGCTTTCCAGCAGGACCGGCAACCAAAACGTCGCCGCAGCCCCGGCGCCCAGCGCCATCGCCAGCAAAGCCCAGGCAGCGCTACGCCAATCCATACGACTGGCTTCGCGATTCAAGCGCTGCAGGATCGCTTCGAATACGATCCAGGCTACTGTAATGCCGGTCAAGACCAGAGCCATCAGATTATGCGCGTTGATGAGCGCCGTCTGCAATAGAACCAGCAACAAGAAGTTGACCGGTGACGCTTTGTCGCGAAGCGCATCGACGCGCCACAACAGCCACGGGAATAGCGCGAAAGACAACAGTTCGGGATAGGTTCCTCTGGCGTAGGCTTCGGTATACATCAGATAAGGACTGTAAACGTAGAGCAGCCCGGCGATGATCCCGCTCAAGCGCCCGAATCGCCGCTTCGCAAACAGGTACATCCCGCTGCTGCATCCCAGAAAGCTGAGTACCAGCAAGGCGCGCAAAGCATCAAGCGCGCCCAAACCAAATACGACATGGAAGGAACTGGTGATGACGTAGGTCAAGCGCGCGTAGAAGTGAAACAGGGGCGATCCATAACCCAGGTAGAAACCTTCCGCCCAGGTCGGGAATAGCAGACCATGCGACCAACTGCGGTTCATCTCGGCCACACGATAGCTGTGATAGAGCACATCCGGTCCATTGGGTAAACCGGGATTTCTAAGCAGAGGAATGACGGTGAAGACCGTCAAAGCCAAAACGAATAGGAGTCCGGGTTCGATCGATTTTCGGATGCCGCTCAACGAGGGGAAGCTCATGTTTGCCGTTTGCAAGCAAGATCCGCCAACAGTTCATCAGTATACAATGGGGTCAAGTGCCGGGCAATTTCGAGCAAGGCAATCGCTTCAAAATCATTATGAGTCGATCGCCGCATAAAACCTCCAAAATCTACGGCTTGTCCGGTACGCTAACTGTGATGAACAGGACGGACTCAAATACCCGTCCCACAGCAAGAAAATGACGCTATTTGACGAGCCAAACTACAGAATACAAACAAACCCTGTAGGGGCGTTTCGCTGAAACGCCCGTGAATAGAAGGTCATTTTACAAGGACATCGCACGAGACGCCCCTGCATTTTGCTGGACTTATGTCACATTTGACATAGTTTGATTTTGAAGCGATTACCTTGCATCCAGCTATGTTAAGCTTGACGTTTCGATGTATCTTTAAGTAAGAATCGTTGATAGCTTAGCGGAGAACAGGCCATGTTGAGCGAAAGAGCGGGGCAGGAAGATTCCGCCTACAAGCGTCGCATCAACGCTTGGGCGATGTACGACTGGGCGAACTCCGCCTTCGCGACCACGATTCTCGCCAGCCTGCTGCCGATCTACTACAGCAGCGTCGCTGGCGCCACCTTGCCTAGCGAAGCTACCGCCACCGCCTATTGGTCGCTGACGATCAGCCTGTCCCTGTTTATCGTCGCCATCCTGTCGCCCATATTGGGAACCGTCTCCGATGTCATGCGCAGCAAGAAGCGCTTCCTGGCTCTGTTCATCGGCGCGGGCGTAGTCGGCACTGGACTGCTGATCTTTGTCAGCACGGGCGACTGGCTGCTGGCCTCCCTGTTTTTTGTATTGGGACGCATCGGCTTCGGCGGATCGCTCGTCTTCTACGACGCGCTATTGCCCCATGTCGCCCGAGCGGGGGACCGCGACTGGGTTTCGACCAGAGGCTATGCCCTGGGTTATATGGGTGGCGGCATTCTGCTGGCAATCAACGTTGCCATGTTCTGGTTCATCCCCGACAGCCTGTTCGAAAACGCCGGCGTAAGGCTATCCTTCTTGAGCGTCGCCATTTGGTGGGCTCTGTTTTCCCTGCCCTTGTTGCGCCAGGTGCCGGAGCCGCCCTCCGTGACGGTCGCGTTGAGACGCGGCGAGACGGTCATCGGCGTTAGCTTGCGCCGCCTGCGGGATACATTCCGCAACATCACGCGCTATCGGGAACTGTTCAAATACTTGGTCGCCTTTCTGATCTACAACGACGCCATCGGCACCATCATCGCGATTGCGGCAATCTATGGCGCCGAACTCGGTTTCGGCATGATCGAACTGGTATTGGCGATCTTGCTGGTCCAGTTTGCCGGAATCCCGTTCAGCCTCATATTCGGACGACTGCCCGCCCATAACGACGCGCGCGCGCCATTTTACCTGGCATTCATTCTGATCAATGCGATTGCCCTGCCCCTGCTCGCTTTGGCGCTGGTCAGAGCCCTGCCCTCTGACGTTACCGGCGCCCCGCCCTCGCCCTATGTGGCCGACGGCGATTATGTCGGCGAAGGCGCATACCTTGTCGGTGAGCCGCCCTTCGCCGCCTCCGGCAACTGGAGCGCCCTGACCGTGACCGGGGACGATCTGATCGGCGACGGCGTCGCGGGGCGCTTGACCGCCCTGCTGACAGGACGACCCCAGGACCTTAACTACCGGATCACGGATGAAGAAAACGCCTCCCAGACCTTGGCCTTCAACGGGAAAGCGATCGAGTTGGAGTACCGTTCCTCTCCCGACGGCGGCCTCATCGCTTTCCGACTCGATGGCGAAGTTTTGACGAGAACTGAGATCGATGAAGACGGCAACACAGTCCCGGCGCCTGTTACCGTCGACACAGCAAATGACACCCTGCGCTATGGCGAAACCTTCACCCTTGAATTGGACGAGCCGGGTCTACACAGCCTCACGATCGTCAATGTCACCGAGCAAAGCGAGGGCGGCGCCGCCAAGACAATTGCCCTGGGTCAAGTTGAAGTCTTGCCGGCAGCGCGGGTAAGCAGCTTGCCGACGATCATCGGCATTATCGTCGCCTTTGAGGTCATCGCCTTGCTGGTAGCCTGGCTCATCCGGTCGCGTTTCCTCGCCTTATCCAACTGGTTGGATACCAGGCGCAGTATCCTCTTGTCTCTGCTGGTGTATTCGATCATCGCCTGTTGGGGATTCTTCTTGGACGCCACCTTGGAATTCTGGATGCTGGCGCTGATGGTAGCGATGGTGCAAGGGGGCAGTCAAGCGCTCAGCCGCAGCCTGTATGCCAGCCTCTGCCCCGCGGCCAAGAGTGGAGAATTCTTCGGCTTTTACAGCATCATGGAAAAATTCGCGTCAATCATCGGTCCGCTGATCTTCGCCTTTGCCGCCATCGTGCTTGGCAGCAGCCGCCCAGCCATTCTCAGCTTGGTTCTGCTTTTCATTCTCGGCGGATACTTGCTCAGCCGCGTCGATGTAGAAGCGGGGCAACGCGTCGCCCGCGAAGAAGACGCCGCGCATGGCCATGGCAGCGATTGAGGATCTCGCCGCTCTGTCTGCGCCAGCTACCTGCGAGCCGGACCGTCAAGCGCATCGGTCTGCCCCCGCAACAGATCGGCGACGCGGCTCAAATGACGAACGCCCGCCAGCGACATGCGAAGCGGATGCGCCGCTGACGCGGGCATATCCTCCGACTCGTCGCGAAAGAACGTGATACTTCCCCGGCCCCGACCTTCTTGCCGGATTCGTATCGAACTCAGCGTATCGAGGCGCATATAGCGAATGATTCGGTTCTTGTGCATGTCCGCCACCAGCACCCGCTGGTCGGTGATCGCGTTAACGCCGCCGGTCATCAGCCCGAATGCGAAATAGAGCAAGATGAATAGCAGACATATGCCGTCCACGATCAAAAGCGGAATCATCAACCAACCCATCGAGCCGGATTCCGGCAGCAGCGACGGCGCGAATATCAGAATCAGGATAGCCGCGTTCACGGACAAAGTGAAAAACATCAGTATCTTGCCGAAGCCGCCGACCAGCGACTTGTCGCTCAACTTATCCCACCAGAGCAGCGTCTCTCCCTCATTGAGCAGCGCCTGGATCTGCTCTGTCAAGTCCTGTTCGTCCACTTTGCCGCCTGTCGACATAGAGAAAGCAACTGTAATCACTGTTTGAACCGGCAGATATTATACGACAGCCGGTCTGATATAATCAGAGCTTAACCTGTCAATCAGAGACGGCTGGCAAACTTGAAATGCGCTAGCCTGGTTTTTTAGGAGGAATCCGCGATGCCCGAAATCGGAAAGATGGCGCCAGATTTCGCGCTCAAGAACCAGGACAACGAACTGGTACGGCTCAGCGACTGTCGCGGCAAAAGAGTGATCATTTTCGCCTTTCCCAAAGCCAACACCATGGGCTGCAACAACCAGGCTTGCTCTTTCCGCGACGTATTCCCGCAGATCGCTTCCAAAAATGCCCTTGTCTTCGGCGTCAGCTCCGATTCCACTACCACGCTGGCCGCTTGGAAAAAGCGCAAGCAACTGCAATACGACCTCTTGTCGGATCCCCAGCACAAGATGCTGGACGCTTGGGAGGCCTGGGGCATCGATCTCAAGCTGTTCAAGTTGCCGCTAGGCGCGACGCGTTCCTATTGGGTAATCGATGAGAAGGGCATTCTGGTGGATCAACAGATAGGCGTAGGTCCCGCGGAAAGTGTCGAAAAAGCGCTTGGGAGCGTCGAAAGAATCGCGGGCGCTGTATAAGTCAGGCTACCCGCTGCTCCTCAACTCCGTGTATCATTGTGCGCCGGGCAAACCAAGCGCGAAATGGACAACATAATGAAACTTATCCTGATCGGATTTGGCCTGGTCGGGCAGGGATTCGCCGAAATCTTGCTGGAAAAAGGCGATGACTTGGGCGCCAGGCACGATTTCTCGCTAGAGATCGTCGGCGTCGTGACCGCTTCCAAAGGGAATCTTTACCATCCCGCCGGTCTGGATATCGCGCATTTGTTGCGGACGGCAGAGACCGGCTCCTTCGCGGATTATCCCGAAAGCGAGCCGCTCCGACGTGACTGGGACGCAAATGACATGATCCTGCGCGGCAGCGCCGATGTCTTGCTGGAAGCCAGCCCGACCAATCTGGAGACCGCGCAGCCCGCCCTGGCAACCTGTCACCTGGCTCTCGACCAAGGTTTGCACATCGTCCTCGCAAATAAGGGTCCTGTGGCGCTGGACTACGCAAGCCTGCGGGAAAAAGCCGACGCTAAGGGACTCCACATGCGCTATGAAGCGACAGTGATGGCTGGTACGCCAACCATGCATCTGGCGGAAGACGCGCTCGCCGGCTGCGCTATTCGCTCCGCGCGCGGCATCCTCAACGGCACCACCAACTACATCCTGACGCAAATGGAGAGCGGTATGACCTATGCCGAGGCTCTGACGCAAGCGCAGGCTTTGGGCTATGCCGAGACCGATCCGACGGCTGACGTCGAAGGCTGGGACGCGGCGGGCAAGGTTCTGATCCTGGCGAACGCCCTCTTCGGCAGTTCATTGACGATGCCAGACCTGGACGTTCAAGGCATCACGGACATCAGTTCGCAAGATATCGACCGCGCCCGGCAATCGAGTCACCGCTATAAACTGATCGCCGAAGCGACGCCTGATGGGGGCTCGGTGTCTCCCCAGCGACTGCCTATGAGCGACCCGCTGGCCAGCGTCGGCGGATCGACCAACGCGATTACCCTCGATACGGATCTGCTGGGCCAGATCACCTTGATTGGAGCGGGCGCCGGCAAGTTGGAAACGGGCTATGCGCTGCTTTCCGACTTGCTGGCGATAGGACGCGCAAAATGAGCTTCTGCGGCGCGTGAAACTCCCTCGAGAGAATCGCGTATAGTCCTATACTTACAGCCATTACGCTTTTGATATTGTTGAAGCCTCTATGCTATACTGAAGTAATTGTGGAATTGTCGGCAACATTAGGTCAATAAGAGGAAGATTCAAACATGCCATCAATATTACAGAAGGTTCAAACGCTTTTCAGCGCCAATATGCACGGCATGATCGACCGTGCCCTGGAGACCAACTCGCTGAAAGTCATGGACGAATACATCCGACAGGTTGAGCGCAACCTGGATGCGCTAGAAGACTCAGCCGCGACCGTCGGCGGTTCTGTACGAACATTGAAGCGCAAGTATGAAGAGTTCTCCAATCAGTCGGACAAACTGGACCGCGATATCGATACCTTGATCTTGCGCGGCAAAGATGACCTGGCAGCCGCGGCCCAAGCGGAGTTGAATACCAAACAGGAACTGGCGCAGGAATACTACGAGCAGTGGCAGTCCCAAGAAGAGCAATATCAAGGCATGTTGAATATGCGTTTGAAGCTGGAAGGCCGCTTGACCACCATTAAGCAAGAGCGCGAAAAGATGCGTTCGCTGCTGGAACTGGCCGAAACCAAGAAAGTCATGACGAAAACGCTCAAGAGCATGGACAAGCTGGATACCTCCGGCGACCAAGAGATCGATACCTTGCTCGATTCCATCTATTCGCAGATCGACCAGGAAGACGCCCGCGCCGATCTGGCCAGCCGCAAACTTTCCGACCAGATCGAGGATACCGTTGGCATCGGCCAGGTCGAACTCCAGCTTGAAGAGCGCAGGCAGCGTTTGCTCAGCGACAATTGATTCTGTCAAACAGTCCGCGTCGATTGCATGAGCCATTGAACGAGTCGATAAATGAAGTACCCGATCCGAAAGCCGGGGCGCTATCGTCAGTTGAACCGGAGAAGCCATGTCTAGCAACGAAAACGCGAGACAAAAGGTCTTTGGTACGCTCTTAGCCAACGCGCTCTTGCGCTGGGAGACCTTGGTGACCCTCATGGTCACCGCTATTCTGTTTCTCTTCGTACAAGACGTGAACCTGCCCATGCTGGAGTGGCAACCCTGGTTTTGGCTGGTCCTTGGAGGCTTGGCGGAAACGGTGCTGATTGCCGCCACGCTGAACGACCCGGAAGCGACGGAACAAGCGCTGGCGGAAGATTTCGAGCGCGAATACGACCTGCGTAATATCCGCAATCGCGTTTCCCGCGAGCGGCTGCGCGACGCCTTCGAGTACCGCCGCAATATGCTCAAGCTGGCGGACCGCAGCAAGGGCGCCATGCGCAATCGCCTGCGGACTTTGGTCAGCGACGTCAGCGACTGGATCACATACATGTATAATCTCGCCGAACGCATTGACCTCTCCGAAAGCAACGATCTGGTGCTGCGCGATCGTCAGCAAGTCCCGCGCAAGATCGAAAGCGTCAAGGCGCGCATCAAAAAAGAGCCGGATGAACACGCCCGCCGCAGCCTGCAGGTGCAACTGACTCACCTTCAGCAACAACAAATGAGCCTGGAAGCGACCTTCAGCAGCATTAAGCGCGCCGAGATTCAATTGGAAAGCACCCTGTCGGCGCTAGGCACCGTCTATGCCCAAATGTCCTTGCTCGGCACAAAGGAAACCGACTCCGCCAAGGGACAGCGCCTGAGCATCGAGGTCAAAGACGAAATCGACAAACTGCAGGACACCATCGACGCCATGGACGAAGTGCAAATGCAAAGCCTCCGCTTGAGTTCCGAAGTGAAAGACGAAATCGACCGGCTAGTCGCCGAAGAGTACGAAGAAGACGAACAACTGCTGAGCCAGCACCAATAAGCCAGCAAACCTCAACACCACCGTCCCAGACACCGTAGCGCATACTTTATACCCATCTCATTTCGAGTTATCCTTTGCATGCTTATCTGTCAGAATAAGGAGTTGAACATGTCCATCAATTGGTTCGAGATTCCGGTTTTGGATTTCGAGCGCGCCCGCGCATTTTACGAGCAGGTTCTGGAAACGAAACTCTTTGTCAACGACCAGCGCGAGAACATGGGCAGCATGCTCGGCGTTTTCCCGCATGACGGGCGCGTGGGCGGCAGCCTGGTGCACAATCCCCAGTATGGATATACCCCTTCGACTGAAGGCACCCTGGTCTATATCACCGCCACAGGTGATTTGGATCTTGTCTTGGCGCGGGTCGAGGCGGCCGGGGGAGAAATCTTGCTGCCGAAAACAGCGCTGAGCGAAAACGCCGGCGGTGGTTTTGTCGGCTGGGTGCGCGATTCCGAAGGCAACAAAGTCGGTTTCTATTCTTCGGGATAAAGCCTAGTCAAATGATTCGGGGATATGTTCGCGCTTCCTCTTGCCTGGAACCAGGGACCCCAGGCGCTGAATAATGCGGGGCGTTTCGCGCTCGATGTTGATGGTATCTTCCAGCAAGTTGACCAGGGTCGTCGCCAAAATGACCAGGGTCAAATACATATAAGCGACCACGGCATAGGTTTCGACGTAGCGGAAGGACCGTCCTGATGTCGTTTTTGCGATCTGCGTGATATCCCGAATGCCCAGGAATGCCAAGAGCGACGAATCTTTGATCATAGCCACAAAGTCGTTGCCCAACGGCGGAAGCACATTGCGAAATGCCTGCGGCAAGATGATCGACCGCATCGTCTGCCAGTATGTCATCCCAACGGAATAAGCCGCTTCGAACTGGCCCCTTGGGATCGACTGGATGCCCGCTCGCACGGTTTCTGACATATAGGCGCCGTAGGTCATGGCCAAAGCCACAATCGCCGTACCCGCAGAACTGCCGCGCCAGATGAGATCGGGAATCTCCGGATTGTTCGCGAGGTTGCGGACGCCCTCGACCAAATTCTCGTTGATCAAGTCGCGCAAGGCCGGTACGACAATGAATCCGGTTACCAGCAGTACAACCAGGATCGGGATGCCGCGCATCACGCTAACGTAGACCGTGCAGACATTGTAGCCGCCAATTCGGATGACCCGCATCACCGCTTTGCGCGTCGACTCGCGCGATTGAGGCGGTTCCGGCGGGTTTGAACGCACGATTCCAACCACGACCGCAATCGACAGCGAACAAAGATAAGACGTGCCGCTGACAAATAGCGTCATGCTGACGCCTTCCATCAATTGCCGGAATATATTCGAATAGATTTTGTCAGTAAGGATGCTGATCGCCAGCAGGATGCCCAGCGCCACCAGAAAGAAAATCCAATACGGCAAGGTATAAAACCGCGCAAAGCGCATCGCCCGACCGCGAGACTCGGCGATGATTTCCTCAAGATTGGGTTCTTGGCGCTTCCGCTCATCGCCTCGTCCCCGCCAAGCATCCGGCATACTTATTCCTGTCAGTTCATCGAAGTCTTTTTTGACTTGGCGGGTCAAGAACTGGGACAGCGCGCGCTGCTTATGTAAAGCGCGTCGCTTATGCGACGAGACGGCTTACGGCTTTGCGCTCTGCCCCAGCCTTTTGCTCGCTCAGGTTGCTGTGCTGCAACTTCGCCTTAGCCAAACCACTTGGCGTTGATAGCAGCCAATGTGCCGTCTTCCATCATGCTCCCCAAAGCCATGTTGATCGGTTCGACCAGATCGGAATCCAGGGGATAGATGAAACCCAACTGCTCTTGCGTCAGCAGATCCGGCAGCAGCTTGATGTCTTCCGCGTTGACGCCGACATATCCTTGGCCAGCCACATCATCAATCACCACCCCGTCAACATCGCCAGAGATCAGAGCCTGCACGGCGAAGCCAAAGGAATCATAACCAACGATGCGCCCTTCACCTACCAAATCTGTAGCCGCGATATAGTTGGTCGTGGCGACCTGCACGCCGATAACGAAGTCGCCGGCCACGAATTCTTCGGCATCCGCAAAGCGATCTTCGCCGATCTGCACCATCAAGCGCTGGTTGATATCGATGTAGCCAATGGAAAAGGCGACGAGTTCCTTGCGCTCTTCGGTGATGGTGATGCCGCCGGCCGCCAGATCGAATTCACCGTTGGAGACCGCGATAATCATGCCTTCCCAGCCCGTTTCGATGTATTCCAGCGCGCAATTCAGACGCTCGCAGATTTCGCCCAGCGTATCGAAATCCCAGCCATCCAACTCGCCGGTTTCTTCGTCAATGAAGTTGAAGGGGGGGTAGGCGTTTTCCGAGGCGACGATAATCACGCGGCCATCCAGATCGGGCATCATCATCTCTTCTTCCGCTTCGCCGTCGCCCAGCCATTTGGCGTTGATCGCGTCCAGCGTGCCGTCCGCGCGCATGTCCGCCAATGCCATGTCAAATGGCTCAACGAGCTCGGAACCCTGCGGATAAATGAAACCCAATTGCTGCTTGATCAGATCATCCGGCAGCAGCTTGATCTTGTCGGCGTTCAAACCCGTATAACCTTGGCCCGCAACATCATCGATGACCACCGCATCAATATCACCCGTGATCAGCGCCTGCACCGCCAAACCAAATTCGCCATAACCGACGATCCGATCCTCGTCCACCAGTTCCGCGGCGGCGATGTAATTGGTCGTGGCTACTTGTACGCCAATGACGAAATCGCCCGCGACGAAATCTTCGGCATTGCTGAAGCGATCCTCGCCAACGCGGACCATCATTCGCTGAATGACATCGATATAGCCCTCGGAATAGTCGACGATCTGCGCGCGTTCTTCCGTTATCGTGATGCCATCCGCAGCCATGTCATACTCGCCGTTCGAGACCGCGACGATCAAGCCCTCCCAACTGGTTTCAATGTATTCCGGGACACAATTCAGCCGGGCGCAAATCTCGCCGAGCGTATCGTAGTCCCAGCCGACGCCCTCGCCCGTCTCTTCGTCGATCACGTTGAAGGGCGGATAGGCGTTCTCCACCGCCACCGTAACTGTCCGTCCTCCGAGATCGGGCAAATGCCCGTCCGCTAGCACAGACGCAAACGGCAGCGCCAATAATAGAACTGCAACGATCAATAAGCACCTTTTCATCGCTTGATCTCGTCCTAGGAATCTTGGATGTCCGCGCAGTTCATTGCGCGGCGAGTTCATTGTAACACGCCCCGATTTCTCCTCATAGAGTTCGACCGCCGCTTGGTTAATTGGGACAAGGGCGTTATCATCTGGCGGTAGTTTGAAACCCTTCGTAGCTTTGATTGAACCCGAGAAGCCTTGGCTGCTAGGTTGGGCGCTCCCCCGGCAGTGCTGAGGACACGACAGGTTTGATATGATTGCGTATGATGACACTGATCAATCGATGCAGGTATCTTTATATGGCGAATCATGTAGGGGCGACTCTGTGAGTCGCCCGAAAATCGCCGCAAAATGGTCAGGTCTTGTCACGATTCCATGTACGCAGAAACCTGTCATGTCCTCAGCCCGGCAGCGCGGCTCCTGACCGGACCTGCGGAAAGCGATAGTGATGACCGTTTCCCATTGGCAGAAAACCGAGCAGACGCGGCGCGAGGTCGATTTCCTGGTGGTTGGCGCCGGCCTGGTGGGCAGCGCGGCCGCCTATTTTGCGCGGCGCGCGCACGATCGAGACGTCGTGGTCACCGACGCCCGCGATGTTGGCTTGGGCGCCAGTGGACGCAATGCCGGCTTTATGATCAGCGGTCTTGATGTCTATTACCATCGCGCCATTGAAGAATACGGCCACGACGCGGCGCTGGAGCTCTGGTCGCTCTCGAACCGCAGCATGGAGCTTTGGCGCGAATTCATCCGGGACAGCCCCTTCGACGTGCCCATAGACAACAGCGGATCCATGCTCTTGGCGGAAAGCGAAGAAGAAGCGAAAGAACTGGCTTTGGCCGCCGCCGCCCTGTCTGCCGATAAAATCGACATCGAATACTATAGTAAAGACCCCTTGCGGCGCGGCTTTTATGCCGGCATTGAACAACCGCTCGATGCCGGCGTTCAGCCCTATTTGTTGGCGAAGTCCGTGATGGCGCAGAGCGGCGCAGAACTGATACCCAACAACGAACTCTACCGTATCGAGCAGAATGATGACGACACGGTTCAGGTTTATACGCGGCAATTCGTATTTGAGGCGCGCCATGTGCTGCTTTGCACCAACGCCTGGTCACCAACGATTGATCCCTTTTTTGTCGGCAAAGTGATTCCCACCCGCGCTCAATGCCTGGTCACCGAGCCGCTGGATCATGTGCCCGTCCCCTATTGCGGCTACAGCGACTATGGCTATATGTATTATCGCAGCACCTTTGACGGCCGTTTCTTGCTGGGCGGTGGACGGCAACATTACAAATGTGAAGAAGACAACACCACTGAAGATCGACTGAATCCAAATGTTCATGCCTTTCTGGACCGCTACCTTGCCCGATATTTTCCCGATGTGACCGCGCCCGTCGCCCACCGTTGGTCGGGCATCATGGGCTTCAGCGTCGATGGACTGCCTCTTGTCGGAACCTTGCCGGGCAAAAGTCGCGTGGGATGCGCTGTAGGATTCACTGGACACGGTCTGGCAATGGGCGCCGGTTCCGCTGAACGGGCTGTGGACAAGCTGCTCAACCGCGTTTCCGCCGGAGCAGTAGATATCGCGCGCTTTGACTAATAGCTAACCCACAGGATACGAACAAGCTATGCAGGGGCGACCAATCCGGGCGCCCGAAAAACACAGCACAATTAGCCGGTCTTGCCGCGGCTAGTCCTCTCTCAAGACATAGCCCACACCGCGCATCGTGTAAATCAACCGACTTTCCTTGTCATGTTCCGTCTTCTGGCGCAAGTAGCGCACATAGACTTCGATGATATTGCTCTCGCCGCCGAAATCATATCTCCACACCCGGTCGAAGATCACATCGCGCGTGAGGACTTGACCTGGATTGCGCATGAACAACTCCAGCAGATCATATTCCTTGGCAGTCAGATCAATCGCCCGGCCATTGCGATAGGCGCGATGTGTACCTGTATCCAGCGCCAAGTCAGCAAATCTCAACACTTCGGGCTGAGCGCTGGTCGTCGTGCGGCGAAGCAAGGCGCGAACCCGCGCGATCAATTCGTCGATTGAAAATGGCTTGACCAGGTAGTCGTCGGCGCCGGCATCCAGGCCCGCCACGCGATCACGAATGTCGTCCTTGGCGGTCAGCATCAATATGGCGACATCGCCAGCAGCGCGCAACCGCTTGCAAACTTCCAATCCATCAAGCCCGGGCAGCATCCAATCCAGGATCACGAGATCCGGCGGGTTGTCTCGGGCAATATTAAGACCGGCCTGACCATCACTCGCCACTTTCACGTGAAATCCTTCATAGATCAGCCCGCGTTCGACAAATTGAGCGATGCGCGCTTCGTCCTCGATGATCAGAATGCGTTCCTTCACCATCATTCCCCCCATGACAGTATCGTGTACTATTATGATAACCGGGCAACATGAGAAACAGTTTAAGATTGCCCAGGCGCGATCTTCACTCTTCGCCTACAGTCCTTGCTCCGCAGAGCCGCCGGTCTTGGTGGCATCACCACTCGGCAACTGAGCCGTCTTCGCGGCGCAGCAGGGGATTTCGCCAGCGATAGTCATGGTCGTTAGCCGCGCGCACCTTTGCCTCATCAATATCGATTCCCAGCCCGGGACCGGATGGCACATCGACGCTCCCGTCGCGATAATCGAAAACGGTCTTGTCAGCCAGGTAATCCAATAAGTCAACCTCGCGGTTGTAGTGGATGCCCAAGCTCTGTTCTTGGATTAAGGCGTTATAGGCGACCGCATCGACTTGCAGGCAGGAAGCCAGCGCGATCGGCCCCAGCGGGCAGTGAGGCGCAAGCGCAACGTCATAAGCCTCGGCCATGGCTGCGATACGTAAGACCTCGGAGATGCCGCCGGCATGGGATACGTCCGGCTGGATAATATCAACGCTGCCCGCCGCCAGGATCGTTTTGAAGTCCCAGCGCGAATACATGCGCTCGCCGGTCGCGATGGGAATTGACGTCGAACGCTTGAGATCGAGCAGCGCCTCGTTATGCATGGGCAATACAGGTTCTTCGACGAACATTAAATGAAAGGGTTCCAACTCTTGGATGAGCATCTTGGCCATCGGCTTGTGGACGCGACCGTGAAAATCAACAGCGATGCTGAAGTCATCGCCCACCGCTTCCCTGGCCGCCGCTACCCTGGCCGCCGCGTCGTCAATATGTCCGAATTCATCTACATAGTGCACGCCGGGGACAGCGCCCATTTTGATCGCCCGCAATCCATCCTGCTTGCAGCGCCGGGCATGAGCCGCAACCTCTTCGGGACTGTCGCCGTGGACGCCAGCGTAGATCTGCACGCGATCCCTCACTTTCCCGCCCAGCAACTCATAAACCGGCGCGCCGTGGTACTTGCCCTTGATATCCCACAGCGCCTGATTGACGCCGGCAATCGCGCTCATCATCACCGGGCCCCCGCGATAGAATCTGCCGCGAAACAGCGTCTGCCAAATATCTTCGATCTGAAGCGGATCTCGCCCAAGCAAGTAATCGGACATATCTTCGACAGCGCCGCGCACCGTGCCGGCCTGCCCTTCAACGATCGGCTCGCCCCAGCCGAAATAACCTTCATCTGTCGAGACTTTCAAAAATAGCCAACGCGGTCTTACCGTAAACAGTTCTAAATCGGTGATTTTCACCACTCCCGCCCTTCATCTTGTTTACCCAAATATTGGCTGTTGCATTATAATCAAATGGGATTCACATTCTCAATTCATGAAGTGGAAGGCGAACTCACTTGAATCGATTGAGCGGACTATTTTCCCCGCGTCTGTTCATGCTCGCATTCACGATGATTTGGCTCCTTGGCGGGTCACAGCTTTCCGTCCTGGCAGCAAATACGGACGGTCAAGCCGGTGGCGTCAACCCCTTTATCCCGCTGATGTTCGCTCTGGGGATCATCCTGCTGGCATCGCGGACAGGCGGCGCGCTGGCAAGGCGCTTGAATCAGCCCCGCGTCTTGGGCCAGCTAATCGTCGGCGTCGTGCTGGGACCCACCGTATTGGATTTTCTGCACTGGGACATTCTCCAAGGCGCCGACCTGCAACAAACGATCAAAGAATTCGCGGAACTGGGCGTGCTCCTGCTGATGTTCAACATTGGCCTCGAAGTCCATTTGAGCGAATTGGCGAAAGTGGGCAAGGTGGCGGTATTCGGCGGAGTCCTCGGCGTCGTGGCGCCAGTGGCTTTGACAGTTGTGGTTCTGTTGCCGGGGGGCTACGATTGGCAGCCGGCTCTCTTCGCCGGCGTGATGCTGGCCGCGACCTCTGTCAGCATCTCCGCGCAAGTCTTGCTGGAACTCGGTTACCTGCGGACGAAAGAGGGCAACGCCCTGCTCGCCACCGCATTGATCGACGATGTCTTAGCCATATTGGCGGTCTCGCTGACGCTGGTGCTGGCCAGCAGCGGAGGCGGCCAGAGCGACCTCAGCCAATTGCTGGTGATTATCCTGCAGATGGCGGGTTACATTATTGTTGCCTTCCTGGTCGCCTGGTACTTGCTGCCGCGCGCCTTGCAATGGATTCAAGGGCGTCCGGAACTTGCGCAGGCTTACGGCATACCCATATTCGCGTTGGCCAGCGCCTTGATCTTTGGTTGGTCGGCGGAGTA
Organism: Anaerolineae bacterium; assembly: GCA_034420635.1. Classification (GTDB taxonomy): domain Bacteria; phylum Chloroflexota; class Anaerolineae; order Aggregatilineales; family Phototrophicaceae; genus UBA6055. The sequence goes on from DAOULD010000206.1 coordinate 23,252, forward strand.
CCTGGGCGGTGTAGCGGCCATCACCGGCGCCTTCATTGCCGGCGTTGGCTTGAGCAAGCTGCAAAACCGCAACATGAAACGCGAGATCGAGCAAAGCACGAGCCACCTGGCTTATGTCTTTCTCGTTCCGATCTTCTTTGTCGATGTCGGCTTGGAAACGGACCTCAGCAGTTTTCCCATGGAAGCGCTGCCCTTCATGCTGATACTGTTGCTGATGGCTGTCATCAGCAAAGTGCTTGGCGCCGGCTTTGGCGCGCTCATGGGCGGTTTCAATCTGCGCGAATCCCTGCGTGTGGGCGTATGTATGGTTTCGCGCGGCGAAGTTGGTTTAATCATTATCTCGATCGGCTTGAGCAGCGGCATCATCGACGGCGGCAGCGAACTCTACGCCTCGCTTTTCATGGTCATCCTGCTGACCACCGTGCTCACGCCGCCACTGGTTCGCTGGGTATTTCAAGCCAAACAGGAGCCAAGCGATGACTCCACGCTTTTAGCCGCTTCTGCAACAGGAGACTAACTGATGAAGCTTATTCTGCTTATCACTTCGGACAATGAAAGTGGCATGGAAGTCGCCAATCGCTGGCAAGAAGTCGGCGCCCCAGGCGTTACTATCATCAAGAGTGTCGGCTTGCGTAGACTGAAGGAGAAAATCCAACGCGAAAAATTCGAAGTGCCTTTGCATATTGCCAGTTCGATGAACAGCGTGATGGCTTATGTCCTGCACGAAATTGGCCACACCAATCACGTCCTGCTATCCGTGGTACCCAAAGAACTGATCCCGGCATTGCTGGATGAGGCGCAGGTCGTGCTCGGGGACCTGCTGGAGCGCGACCGCGGCGTCGTTTTTGTGGTGCCGCTGGATGAAGCCATCGGCGTTCATTTGTTCGAAAACGAGGGAAACGACTAGCATTTCGCACTTGAAGAACGCCCCGATTTTGCTACAATGCCCGCGCTGTCTAGCGAGGTAGCTCAATTGGCAGAGCAGGTGCCTTTGGAGCACAAGGTTAAAGGTTCGAGTCCTTTCCTCGCTGAGCAAAATGAAGTCTGTCCTTGGGGCAGACTTTTTCTATCCCTAACTCCCCCGCCAGAAGAGGACATGACAGGTTCGTTTATTGTGTTTGCGTCCAAGCCAACCCCATCCCCGGCCCTTCAGGGCAAGTTCGTTTCGACGTTGACGTGAGTTTTCTGACGATGCAAGTGTCGATAACTGTTGTTTTCAAGCGAGATCGCGCTACGTTAGCTCCCCCTCTCCCCTTGTGGGAGAGGGGCCGGGGGTGAGGGGTGTTTTTCAATAGCGACCCTATTAAGTCGCCCGAAAACACCCTAAAACGTACAGGTTTGGGGCGAAATTCTGCCCAATAAAAACCTGTCATGTTCTCAGCCCCGTCCACCCTTTTCGCGATCAGACCTCAAGTGATAGTCAAAAGTCAAAATGCTGCGCACGGCTTGATGCGACTCATCGATTGGAGATATCGGACTCGCTTGATGCCACAGGCTCGCGTCGTGAAAGAGGTAGCAATCCATGATGTCTTCCAGGCGAAAGCTGGCGAGCGGCAGCTTGTCGTCATCGTAGATCGATACATCGCCGCCCCGGGCGTTTAAGCGTTCCGCCAAATGCACCGAAACATACGCGGCGCCGTCGCGGTGAACGCCTTCCGGCGTCGGATGACCCTGCTCCTCCGCGCTGGCAGTCACGCGGATGAGATGCGCCTGTACTTCCCAAACGGCTTGTCTCTCTTCGAGACTGAGGGGAAACTGATCGAAGTCGAAGCGAATCAGCTCGCGCAGGAATGGGTTGCCAAACGTGCTGTCCAGCAAAGGCGCGAACTTGCGAATAAAGCCGCCGGTCACGCGATTGATGTCGGCGCTCTGGAAATAATCGACATGCGGCAAGGGCGTCAATTCGCCGCTGGCGGGCAAGAAGCGGAATCGTCCATATCGGCGAAAACGATACTTGCCGCCGCCGGGCAAGTATTCGTCGCCGGGCAAGTCAGCATAGTCAATCGAGAGGCTCAACCACGACTCCCGCAAGTCGTCGTCAATATCAATCTCCCGGGCGCGCAACAGGCTGTAACCCTGCTCCGCCAATTCTCTCCGTACAAGACGCTGAGTCTTGATGCCAGGCACGACGAATTCACCGCCCTTCCAACTGCTTGATGACGCGCCCCAGAATCGCGATGCCGGACTTAAGATCTTCCAAAGGCACATAACTAAAGGAAAGGCGAAGGTGATGAGTGCCGTCCTCGGGATGGACGAAAAAACCTTTGCCCGAGGCGAAATAGACATTTTGCCCCTTCGCCTGACCTTCAACCTCGTCGACTGTCACGTTGTCTGGCAATCGCAGCCAGATGAAATATCCGCCTTCGGGTTTGGTCCACCTTGTCGTCGATGGCATGGCAGCGTCCAGCGCGGCCAATGCGCAATCGCGGCGTAACTTGTACTGACTGCGCAACCAGGCCACATGCTCTTCCCAGCGGCCGCCGCTACAGAAATCCGCAACGATCGCGGCTGTAAAGGGATTGGCGCCGCCGCCCATGCGCAGCATGCCGCTACTGACGAAGCGCTTTACGGTTTCCGCGGACCCAATCAACCATCCGATTCGTAGCCCGGGCGCAAGCGTCTTGGAAAACGTGCCAAGGCGCAATACGTTCTCTCCGCGCGACAAGGCATAAAAACTGGGCGGCAAATCGTCGGCGAAGCGAATATCGCGGTATACATCATCCTCGACAATTACGAAACCATACTTTTTGCTCAAGTCGACGATCGCTTGCCGGCGCTCCCGACTAAGCGTGATGCCAGTCGGGTTTTGAAAGTTGGGTACGACATAGTAAAACTTTGGGCGACGCCCCCGAGCAGCCAAATCGCGCAGGCGTCGCTCCATTTCATCGACGATGACGCCTCCGGCGTCAATCGCAATAGATTGCACATCTAGTTTCGCATCGCGAAAAATGTGCAAGGCATCTCGATAGGAGGGCGCGTCTACCAGAATGGTATCGCCCGGTCCTGTCAAATGATGCGTGATCATCTCGACGCCCCAGGTCGATCCGCCGATGATCATCAAGTTCTCGCGACAGACGGCCAGCTGCTCGCTGCGCTGCAAGCGCGCCGCCAGGAAATCGATCAACTGCCGATTGCCTTGCTCATCGCCGTAATTGAACAAACGTACGACATCAGGCTGTGACCAGATAGAATCCACCAGCCTGCGAACAGTGGATATTGGCAACAACTCATGCGCCGGATGACCGGCGAATAGCGGAATGCTTCCCGCGACAACGCCCTGTGGGCTCGACTGGGAGTCCATCTACTTCGGCGTCGCCTCCGGCGGCAAGGGGCTGACATATGCTCTGCCAGCGCGCGCTCGTTCGAATTCGGCTTGCGCTTCCGCCAGGAGTTCGGGCTTGGTCACCAGATCATAACCGGCCAGCGCCATCGCCTTGGCCGCGAAGATCATGCCTTTGTTGCCGATGCTGGATCCACTCGACGCCACCGTCTGCCAGCTATGCCCGGGCGTGCCCAGGGGCCAGCAAGTAGTAGTGATCTGACCTGTCGGTGTGATCCAACTAACATCGGCCACTTCGGTCGAGCCGCCCATGAGCGGTGGACTTGGCGAGTGTGGCAGCACGCGCTCCCACAAGGGATCGTCGATATCGGCTGGGTCAAGCTGGGCGCTGCTGGAAATCTGCGTCCAATCAAAGCCGCGTTTCACCGATCCTTCGGGAAAACTCGCCTGCAACGCTTTGGCGAATTCGCGTTCCTGGTCCGAAAAGCGCATGTCGTCGATCTCCGCCATCTTTTCATACAGCAAATCGGACATGACATCATTTGGCAAAATCTCGTAGCAGCCGGTGAGAAATTCGATCTCATGTCGGGTGCCGCTCATCAGCGCCGCGCCCTCGGCAATGTCTTGCATCCAGCTATACATCTCTTCGACCTGTTCACGGTGAGGAGCGCGCACAAAATACCATACTTGCGCGAAGGCCGGCACCACGTTCGGCGCTTGTCCGCCGCTGGTGACGACGCTGTGAATCCGGGATTCCGGCGGCACGTGTTCGCGCATATAGTTCACGCCGGCGTCCATCAGCATAACGCCGTCCAGGGCGCTGCGCCCCAGCCAGGGCGATCCCCCGGCATGCGCGGCCACCCCATAAAAGTTGACCCTGAAAGAATTCATCGCCAAAGACGAGCCGTTCCAGGTGATGTTGCTATCCCCCGGATGCCAACTAATCGCCGCATCCAGGTCGTCAAATACGCCATCGCGAGCCATGAATGTCTTGCCGACCAAGGTCTCTTCGGCCGGGCAACCATAAAAGCGGATCCTGCCTTTGATCCCGCTTTGCTGCATCGCCGACTTCAAAGCCATGACCGAACCCATGCAAGCCGTGCCAAACAGGTTGTGACCGCAGCCATGCCCGGGTCCCCCGGGGTCTATGGGCGACTTTTCGCTGGACAACTCCTGCGACAAGCCCGGAAGCGCATCGTACTCGCCCAAAAAACCGATCAGCGGCGCGCCCTGGCCCCACTCGGCGATAAAAGCTGTCGGCATCCCGCCGGCGCCCCAGGTAATCTCGAATCCGTCCCCAGCCAGCTTTTCCGCCAGAAGTTGAGAAGCGAAGCTTTCCTCCAAAGCGACTTGCGGATGGTCCCAGATTTCTTTGGCGATGTAACAGAGCTCTTCGTCTTGCTGGTTAATCCGATCCAGAATCAACCCTTTTGCATCCATAAAGGCTTTCCCTTGCGCTTAACCTCGACATGCCACGAGATTAGCGCAATCGCCTTCCCTTGAGAATGTCCAATCAGGGGCGGGGAAATGGAAACGCCCCGCGGGAGCGGGGCGTCGGGGATTCAATAAATCTGCTTTCAATAAATCTATCTGTTGCATATAAGCTTATGTCGACTTCACAAGTTTGTCAAGCAAATTGGCATAAATTCATAGAAAATCATATAAATTCGTAAAATCGCTTACTTTTCTCGAACGCTTTGGCATATAAACCCAAGGCCGCTTCAAACTAGCCACTGGCTTCGGCCGCCTGATCGCTTTTCCCCAAAGCCGCAAGCATGCCCTCGACAGTGGTGAACTTCACGCGGCTGCGACCGCTCTCGGCGCCGCGCTGCCGCTCAATCGCGTCCAGCCTTTCCCAGTCTGCAAAGCTACAATACGTCGGTTTGCGCGACTGAATTAGATCGAGAATGGTCTCGCTGCGCGTATCGACCGGTTCAAGAACTCGATTCACGCGCAAGTCTTCCAGGAAGCGATTGGCCGACTCGATGGCGTCAGGCTTGTTGGTGCCGATGATGCCGCTCGGTCCGCGCTTGATCCAGCCGACGACATAATTGCCGACCAAGCATTCTCCGCCCTCATGTTTTGTCAACACGCGCCCATGGTCATTTGGAATCGTGCCCCAGGGATCATAGAAAGGGACATCGGGCAGCCGGACGCCGCGATATCCAACCGAGCGAAAGACCATATCGACCGGCAGGGTTTCCTGGCGCTCCGTTGCCCTGGGACGCAACGAGCCATGCTGGTCCAGATAGAGTTCGTTGCGGACAATACGTATAGCCTCCACTTTGTCCTTGCCGACCAATGCTACTGGCGATACCAGAAATCGCATGACGATCCGTCGCGAGCAGCCCCGCAACTCCCGTTTGGCATAAGACCGCAGTATTTCCACATTGCGCGCCGCCGCGCGATCGCCCTTGGCTTTCAATTCAGCGGCGCTGAGCTTGTCCAGCGTCGCCTCTTCCAGCGAAACGACGATGTCCGCGTCCGCCATTTCCCCCAATTCCTTGATCTCCGGATTGGTAAATGCCGCCTGCGCCGGACCGCGTCGCCCCAGCACAATAATCTCTTCTACCTCGCTGCTCTGCAAAGATTTCAGCGCGTAGTCGGCGATATCCGTTTCATAAAGTTCTTCGCTCGTGCGCGCCAATATACGCGCGACATCCATGGCGACATTTCCCACGCCGATCACCGCAACGCGTTTGATGCCGGTCAAATCAAAGTCGTAATCGTGATAGTCCGGATGACCGTTGTACCAACCTACGAATTCTGTCGCGGCAAAGCTGTTCGCTAAATCTTCACCCGGGATCCCCAGCTTTTTGTCGGTCTGCGCGCCCACCGCGTATATGATGCCATGATAATGATTGCTGAGATCCCTTCTTGTCACGTCCGTGCCGAATTCGATATTGCCGAAGAAATTGAATCGCTTGTGCTTGGCGATTCGACTATACAGTTTTGTGACCGACTTGATCTTGGCGTGATCGGGAGCGACGCCGCCGCGCACCAAGCCAAAGGGGGTTGGCAGCCGCTCGTACATATCGACGCAAATTAGGGGATCGCGCTGTTTCAGCAAGTGGTCCGCAGCGTAAAAGCCCGATGGACCCGACCCGATAATGGCGACGCGAATCTGTGCCGAAGCCATGTTCTCCTCGCAAACTACCCGTCGACAGACCCTTTGCTAAGCGGAATCACCAAATCCTTGCGAAAGGACGTCAACGAAACCAATGCGCCGCTCTCGTCAATCACAAAGAGATCTTCCACCCGCACGCCATAACCTCGGTCAGGATAATACAATCCCGGTTCAATGGTCAAGACATTCCCGATCTGGAAGACATCGTCGCGCCTTGTGTGACTAATAGATGGACTCTCGTGAATGTCGATGCCGACGCCGTGGCCAAGCGTATGGATATAACCTTCCATCGTCCGCGGATCAGAGCGGATCGTCGCATGTCCTTTTCCTTCGTAATGGTCCAATACCGCTTCCTGCATCAGATGGGTCGGCTTGTTCAACCCAAAGCTCTCTACTGAAATGTCAAAAGCCTCCATCACGGTGTCATAGGCTTCTTGCACCTCGTCCGGGGCATAGCCAATACACCAGGTCCGCGTCATATCGTGGTGGTATCCACCGCCCTGCTCTCTCGGGAACAAGTCAAAGACAATCGCCTGGCCGATCCTTAATGGCATGTCCGGTTCGCCGCGGCTATGGGGAAAACCCGCATCCCGTCCTTGCGCGAAAATCGTGTTTGTGTCTTCCAAACCACATGCCATCAACTCGCGCCGCACCAGGCTCTTGATATCGCCAATGGTCACTTGCTGGCCAGATTCGTCGAAAAGGTACTCGCCTTTTACATCCAGTCCGGCGATATAATCCCAAGCGCTTGCCATCACCGCATTGGCGCGTTCCGCCACCGATTTGAGCCGGTTGATCTCTTGCTGATCTTTGGTCAGCATCGCCTCCTCAAAGAGCGTACGGTTTCCTTCCGCCACGAATTCATATTGAGGAAGACCTTCGAGCAGCGCCTCCTGCAATGCAATTGTCTTGTTGATCTGCCAGGTGCCGTATAGTCCGACGCGCCCGCCTTTCAAGCCCATCGACAAGAATATGTCCCTCCAAAACAGGACGGTCGCCCCGAAGTTATCCCCGTCGGCCGCCGCGAGATGCTCTTGATAGCCTAGCTCGGCATCCGTCCGCGCCTTCAAGCCGCTCTTTTGCGCCTCCTCCAATTCCATACGGCTGCATACGAGCAGCGGCTCCTGCTCGCGCGACTTGAAGATCGATCCGTGAGTGATATGCGCGCCATTGCTCAGGTAGAACCGAATCGCGTTGAATTCTTCGCCGCCCGTGACGACAAAGGCATCCAGGTCGCGCTCCCGCATCAACCGGTCCAAATCAGACTTCATGATAGCTTTCCCTTCTCTTGGTCTTCATCAAGCGCAAGCCTGGACAAGACGCGCAACAAGTCCGCCTCTTGCTCGGGCAGAACTGTGCGTGGATCCAGCAGCACATGACTCTTCGAAACGCGGGCTATCACGGGTGGATCCGCCTGCCGAAGCCCCGCGGTAAAACGAGCCGGAGAGGCGACCGCAATCGCCAGTAAACGCGTCGGAAGATCTGTGCCGGGCAAACTGCCGCCGCCGACCGTCGATCGCCCATCCAGCACCTTGCCGCCGATTTGCGCGGACCAACGTTCGGCTGTGGTCCCGATTTCGTCGAGCTCTCGCCCGATCATCCGCCAAATTGGAACCTCTTGCAAAGCCACGCCGCGAAGATAGTGTTGCAAGGTCGCGATGAGCGCGGCATAGATCAGCTTGTCAACGCGCATCGCGCGGGCAAGCGGGTGACGCTTCAGTCTCGCCATCAACTCCGCCTTCCCGACAATAATTCCCGCTTGCGGTCCACCCAGCAATTTATCCCCGCTAAAGCAGACCAGATCAAATCCGGCCGAAATGCTGTCCTGTATTGTCGGCTCGTATGCCAATCCGAATTTTCTGGTATCAATGAGCGTGCCGCTGCCAAGGTCGTCAACCGCCAGCAATCCATGCTGACGGGCGCACGCGGTCAATTGGCTCAAGGAGGGCTGTTCAACGAAGCCCAGCTGGCGAAAGTTTGAGGCGTGAACGCGCAGCAACATGGCTGTTCGCTCGTTCACAGCCGCTTCATAGTCCTCAATTCGCGTTCGGTTGGTCGTGCCCACTTCAACCAGCGTCGCGCCGCTCTCTTGCATAATGGCTGGAATACGAAATCCGCCGCCGATTTCAACTAATTGACCGCGTGATATTATAACCTCGCGATCACTCGCGAGCGCGCTCAAAATCAGAATCAACGCGGCAGCATTGTTGTTGAGCGCAATCGCGTCTTCGGCGCCAGTCAAGCCGCGCAGGAGTTTCGCCGCGTGAACCAGACGGCTGCCGCGCTCGCCCTCTTCCATGTCGTATTCCAGCGTATTGTACGCGCCAGCGACGGCAATCATTGCCGCCTGAGCCGCCTCTGACAAAGGGGCGCGCCCCAGATTCGTGTGGATTACCACACCGGTCGCATTGATGACGGGACGCAGGCTCGGTTGAAAATCGGTGCGCAAACCGCGCGTAATCCGATCCAACAGCGCGGATTCCGAGACGTCGAGGTCCTGCTTGGCAAGAATGCCGCGTCGCGCCGACTCCAGGTCAGCGCGGATGGCCTCAACCACCAACCGGTGACTATATTGTTTAATCAAGTTTTGGACACGCTTATGGGACAGCAGTCGATCGACGGACGGCAGCTTGCGCAACCAATCCCGCTTATCGTTCATGCGCCAATTCTCGGTTGCGCAAGAAGATCTCGATAACCAGCAGAATCAATACCAGGATCAATACAAAGGGCAGCGACAAAGCCCGCGGGATCAATAGCCAGGCGCTGCCAGCAACCAGCATCCCGACCCAGACGCTCCGTCGCACAATTACGCCGGCCGGCAGTGGATCGTCATTTACCGACGTAAAGCGCAGGCTGAAAAAACGCAGAACCGGAAGCGCTGATCCGGTAATCGCAATTTGCAGCAAAATAAAAAACAGCCATAGTTCGCCGCCAATGCGGGGGCGCGTCGTGGCTACCAACTGCAGCAAACCTCCCCAGCCAACAACTGCCATGACAATCGCTGCCAGAAGCACGCCATGCTGTTCTGCGGAAGACTTGCTTTCCCGGGCATTCCCGGACGAAACCGACTGCAATTCCGACAATCGACTGGGCAACATCAACTTTTCCTAGGATGAATCCTGTGCTCTTCGACGGACTCAGTATATCAGAATCAAATTAAAATGGCGATCCATTGAGTATAGATGGCAGGGCAATCGCTTCAAATTGTTTTTTTCACCACAAAGACACGAAGAACACAAAGTTTAAGCTTTTTACCGGGCAAAACTCCGCTAAATCTGCTCCAAAAATTATGAGCGCAACATTTGACCTGGCGCCAAGTCTGATTTGCAATAACAAATAAGCCTGTATTATCAATAAAAATCTTTTTCTCTGTGCTCTCTGTGCCTCTGTGGTTAATTTTCAGTTTGATTATATTTCCTTATAGTAACACCATTTTGAAGCGATTGCCCTGGTATAGATGGGGGCATTTCACATTATTGGCAAATTTCATGGCTTTGCCGTTCAAAAGCAAAATTAACCACAAAGACACGAAGAACACGAAGTTTTTTCTTAAAATCTCTGTGCGCTCTGTGCCTACTTTCACAACCCCTCTTGAAAATATGCAGAAAACTTGCGATATCCGTCCTTTCTTTGTAAATTTCGATTGCGGTGCGCGATCCCCGTTTGTGCTTGGCAGTA
>DAOULD010000207.1:0-15995 GCA_034420635.1 Anaerolineae bacterium
TGGATATCGCGCGGGTTCGTCGCCAGAGACGGCGTGCCGCTCAAGTCCGTGGGGCGCAGGGGCCGATACTTGTCCCAATGCGGCCAAGTCAACTCTTCGCCATCCATCGCTCAGCCTTTCAAGCCGGTTAAAGCCACACCTTCAATGAAGTAACGCTGCGAGAAAACGTAAACGATCAGGACAGGAATCAAAGCGAGGCTGCTTGCCGCCATCAACAGGCTCCACTCCGTTTCCACACCGTAAGCATCCTGAAAGTTGGAAATGAGCAACGGTACGGTCCACAACTCTTCAGAATTGATATAGATCAAGGGCGTAAGAAAGGAGTTCCAATTGCCCAAAAATGTGAAGATCGCCAGGGTCACTAACGCGGGTCGTACAATCGGAATCGCGACGCGGAGATAGATCTGAAAAGGATTGGCGCCTTCGATACGGGCAGAGTCGATCAATTCATCGGGCACACCCATGAAGAACTGCCGCAAGAGGAAGACGCCAAATGCGTTTGTCAGCGCCGGCGGCACTATGAGCGGCCAATGCGTATCGATCCAGCCGATGTGGCGCATCAAAATGTAAACCGGAATCAGCGTGGCTTGACTCGGAATCATGATGGTTCCCATCAATGTAGCAAAGGATATCCGCTTGCCGGGGAACTCAATCTTGGCAAAAGCGTAAGCAGCCAGCGAACTTGTCACCAAGGTGGCCAGAGTGACCAAGCCCGCTATCTTCAAGCTGTTGACATAAGCCTGCGCCATCGGCACTGTCGCCCAAACCTCGACGAAGTTTTGCCAGAGGATTTCCTGGGGAATCCAAATGGGCGGCAAGACAAAGATATCTTCGCGCTTTTTGACAGCGGCACTCAACATCCAGAAAAAAGGCAGCATCATAAACAGAGCGCCGCCGGCGACAATAAGATGTGTGACTATGCGCGAAGGTCTATTCAACATTTCGATCTGACGCCTTCACTACACCGGCAATCATTTTCTGCGCGCGGGACGCGATGTCCGCGTTTTTGAGCATAAAAAAATGGACCCCTTGCGCCTAACTCAAATCATAATGTACCCAGCGTCGAGCATATCTCGATTGGAAATAGGTGAAACAGCCGATTATCAAAAACAAGATCATCGACAGGGCGGCGGCGTCACCCATACGAAAATAACGGAAAGCGAGCCTGTAAATTCGCAGCAGGAACACCTCCGTCGCTTCTCCCGGACCGCCACCGGTCATAATATAGACCTGGTCAAATATCTGCAGCGTCCAAATGCTGGCCATGATGAATACGAAAAATGTGGTTGGCGAAAGCAGGGGCAGGGTCACATGGCGGAAGCGTTGCCAGGCGCTGGCGCCATCAACCTTGGCAGCGTCTTGAAATTCTTGTGGGATGCCTTGCAGACCAGCCAAAAATATGACCATGTAAAAGCCGGCGCCCCACCAGACGCGCATGAAGATCAAACCCGGGATTGCCCATTTTGTGCTGCTCAGCCAAGTCGGTCCTTCAATGCCGATCAAGCTCAGCAGATAATTTACCAGTCCAAAATCGGGCTGTAACACCCAGCGCCATACCAGCGCGATCGCCACCAATGATGTGACGACGGGCATAAAGTACGCGGTACGATATACAACGGTGAAACGAAGCTTTTGATTGAGCGCCAAAGCCATCGCCAGCGAGACGATCATCACCAAAGGGATATAACCAGCGGTGATGAAGACCGTATTTCGCAGCAGATTGCCGAAGGCGGGATCCTGCAACTGGTCCAGGTAGTTTTGCAGGCCCACCCACTGCGGCGGTTTAATCAGGTTCCATTTGGTGAAGCTCAGGTAGCCAGCGTAGAGGATAGGTCCCAAGGTGAAGATGGCAAGGCCGATCATCTGGGGGGCGATGAACAGGTACGCCCACTTGATTTCGCCGCGCTGTACAACGCTGTATTTGTTTAAGATGCCGACGCGTTTCTTCATGGCGGCTCATTTGACCAGTCAAAAAAAGAGCGGGTTGACTATCACCTGATTGTAGGCAGTTGCGCGTCGCCTGTCAAAACCTCCAGACGCTGATCTTCCTGTAACGACTCGCGTCGACACAAAATATGAATGACGTCCCTTCAACAAAATCGTACAAGACAACCGCCAGCCCCTGAACAACTGCGAACAGCGGGAGGTTTTCGAGATGGACAAGGAATGCAAATCGCTTGAAAATAGCTCCTGACTCAGCGATAACCGACGGCGTCAAAAGCCTGGCGAGGAGATTAGACAATGAGTACCAGACCATTGGGCGGCCTCTTTGATAACCTGACCCAACTGCGCGATGTCCGCTCGGCGCGCGCCTCGAGTTGGGACCAAACCGGTCGCAATCAAGATTACTGGATGATCCCGCCAAAGGAATCGATCGTCCTGGCGGACATTGAAGGACCGGGGTGCATCACGCACATTTGGATGACGCAGGCATGTCGCCGCGTCCTGGGACCGGGCATCATTGATCCCTACCTTGGGCATTACGTCGCGCCGGTCTTCGAGATTCACAACGCCCTGGGCTTAAACTGGGAGGTCTCCGATCCCTATTATTATCGCAAGATCTTGTTGAAGATTTATTGGGACGATCAAGAACATCCCAGTGTGCTAAGTCCGCTGGGGGATTTCTTCGGCATCGGCCACAGCATCGCCGCCAATTACCAGTCGCTGCCCTTCGCCGTGACGGTCAAGCCAGAAGAACAATTCCTCTTTGGCGGCAATGCCGGCCTGAATTGCTACTTGCCGATGCCTTTCGCGAAGCGCGCGCGCATCGAGCTTGAGAACCAAAATGATCTGCCCTATCAACAGTACTTTTATATCGACTACGAACTGCACAGAGAATCGGATAGCGATGAGCGCCCGTATTTTCATGCCCATTGGAAACGGGACAATCCCTGCGATGGCTGGGGACCGAATCTGCAAACCAACAGTCCAGAGACCAATATCGTAAACCTGAGCGGGGATGACAATTACGTCGTGCTCGAAACTGAAGGGCGCGGCCATTACATTGGCTGCAACTTGTCAGTGGCGCATTTTCAGGGCACCTGGTGGGGAGAAGGCGACGACATGATCTTCATCGACGATGACACCTGGCCGCCCAGCCTGCATGGCACCGGCACCGAGGATTACTTGAGCCATGCCTGGGGCATGCAAAAAAACGCCTTTCCCATGTGCGGCACGATCTTGCATGAAAGCGATATGCCGGGATACCAAGTCAGCTACCGATTCCATTTGACGGATCCGGTGCATTTCTCGAAGCGAATCAAGGTGACGATTGAGCACGGGCACGGCAATCACTTGTCCGATGACTGGGCCTCCACCGCCTACTGGTATCAAACGCTGCCCTCAGCAGCTTTGGACATCTTGCCCGTGGAGGAGCGTATGCCAAGCCGCCTTGACAATTCGCCGACACCTGGCAGCGCAGGCGCCAGCGCGCCCACAAGCAACCTGAATGACGAAATGCGTCAAATGCTGGAACTGGCGTCGGAACGCGCCGATAAGTATCTCAAGGAGCGCGGGGTCGAAGTCGAGAAAAAGATCGAAGAAACCCGTCAGCGATCCCGCGGAAACATTGAACAATCACGGAAGATCCGCGAGTCTTTCAAGTAGCGCTCTGCCGTTATCATATTAAATGAACCGCGTCGCCCATGCGACGAGAAGGCATGTTACTTTGTGTGAGCGCGGCAGGACAACTCGCCGGTTGCGCGCCGAGCGGCCGTGTAAGCTAAGACGACTGCCAAGGGCGTTACACAACTGTGCAAAAAGACCTCGCCATTGATGACGAGGCTTTCCGATCGCTGTAGCCCCTACGGGACTCGAACCCGTGTCTCCACCTTGAAAGGGTGGCATCCTAGGCCGCTAGACGAAGGGGCCAAACCCAACATAATAGACTACAGGTCGGATCAGCGAAAGTCAAGGTCGGTTTGCTCCGGACTATCGCCCACTTTGGATGACCTACCCTTTGAGGAACTTGCTAAAACGGTCTTTATCTCCCGGCCGCAGCAAGCCGAATTGCTCGCGATAGCCAAGCAGTTTTCTGATCTGATCCGGCGGAATTGGTCGGAGCGTATCGCTGATCTGAAGCGCCTTGTGCAAGATCGCCGCGCAATGTTCCAGGCATTCCAGCATCAAATAGGCCTCCCATAGCGACTTTGCCGCTGTCAGCGAACCGTGATTCGAGAGCATGATCGCGTCATGTTCGCGGATTAGCTCGCTGACAGCATCGCGATTCTCGACGCTGGACGGCGTTGAGTAAGGCGCGGTCGGCATCAAACCGAGCAAAACAACGGCCTCGGGAATGATGCACTGCTGAAAGTCGTAGCCGACCAAGGTTAGCGCAATCGCGGTTGGCGGATGCGCATGTACAACGCCTTGAACATCGTCCCGTTGACGATAGCATTCGAGGTGCATGGGACTCTCGGAGGTAGGCCGCAACCGCGCATTGGCATCGGTCGCTTCGCCTATCCTTTCGCCATCCAGATTGACAATGAGCAACTGTTCCGGTTCCAGGTAACCGAGCGACAAACCACTGGGGCTTAGCAAGACGCGATCGTGATCAAGCCGCGCGCTGATGTTGCCGCCGGCGCCGTCGACAAAGCCCTTCTGGACCATCAGCCGGCCGACGTGACAAACTAGATCGCGCAAGTTTTCTTCGCTGCTATTCATCTGTTCCGCCCTATGCTGAATGGATTTTCCGAGAGGTCGGCAAATATGACGATCCTGCCTATTCGCCGTATGAAGACCTTGGCTTTTGCTGTGAGACCGCCGGCATATCTTCGACTGTTGGATCGCCTGTTTGCTCGCCATAGAGTTCTTGCCAAAGGGCTTCCAGCGTCTCCTGCGCAAATTCCACGAAATTACAGACATCGCAGACGTATGCGAGCACATTGGGTATCGCCAGCAGCTGCCCCTGATGCACTTCGGAAAAAATCATCTCGCGCGGGGAGCAACGTCCTACAGTGCATCGCGGACAAGCATAACCCTTCATCTTTGAATCCATCATTTCCTATCTCTAATTCGGTATCATCCCGATAGAGGCCAGTGGCCAATAGCGCAACACAACTTGACCGACGATTTTGCTGAGAGGCACGGCGCCAAAGACTCGAGAGTCCCGGCTGTTGTTTCGATTGTCGCCCATCATGAAGTACTCGTCCTGACCCAGGACCCAGGTCTTGTCGCTACAGCGGTGTCGACAGCGTTCCTTTATATACGATTCCTCCAGCGCATTGCCATCAATGTATACCTGTTGATCGCGCATTTCAACGGTCTCGCCCGGCAAGCCAACCACACGCTTGATAAGCATAATTCCGCGTTCCGACTCGCTGGGAACCAAAGAATTGAAGACCAGAATATCGCCACGCTCCGGCAAGCCAAGAAGATAATGGATGCGACTGACAACCAAGCGATCATCCCCGTAAAACGTAGGCTCCATACTGTGTCCATCCACCAGGGACCGGGGAATCGCCAAATCAAAGAGCACCGTAACGGCCACGACAAATACCACGGTGCCGACAATCTCCCGGAACAAACCCGGCAGCCGAAGCGGCGGTCGTGGCAACTGTCCTGTATGACTTCTGAGCATCGTCTTTTCGCTTAGGCAAACGCTGGCGTCATTACAAACGCGGACGCCGACAAGTTTTCATTCTCCATCCGATTATATGTTCCTCGTTGAACCGCCGCAATACAGAGCGCCATCGCATTCTTCGCCCTCTTAAATCTGCTTAATCCATTACATCCAGCGCATTGTCCTTTCGCGCCTCCGCAGCCGAAAAAGAACTGCGCTCGCTACGGGCGCGAAAGCTCATACGAAGCGGCGTGCCTTCGAATTCGTAAGCTTGACGGAACTGGTTCTCCAAGTACCTCTTATAAGTAAAATGAACCTGCGACGGATCATTGACATGAAAAAGAAACAGTGGCGGGTCGGTACGCACTTGCGACGCATAGAAGAACTTGAGCCGCTTGGTCCCTTTGCCATGTGGAGGGTGCTTTTCAATCGCGTCGCGCAATAAGCGGTTGACATCGGCGGTCGGTATCCTGAGGAAGCGCGCCTCCCAGACACGATTGGCTACCTCCAGCACTTGATGCACGCGTTGACCTCCCAGCGCGCTGATGAAGATTATCGGCGCATAGCTCACAAAATGAAGTCGATCGCGGATATTGTCGATGAAGGCATTCATCGTGTAAGCATCCTTATCGACAGCGTCCCATTTGTTAACAACAATGACCAGACTCTTATACTCCTCAATGATATAACCGGCAATGTGCTCGTCCTGTTCCGTCACCCCAAGACTCGCGTCAATGACCAGCAAAGCCAGGTCCGCTCGGCCAATCGCCTTCATTGCCCGGATAACGCTGAATTTCTCCACGCCAGCTTCAACGCGTCCCCTGCGGCGAATGCCGGCGGTATCAATCAAGGTTATCGTTTCGCTATACCAGGTGATATCCGTGTCAATCGCGTCGCGCGTCGTGCCTGCAACCTCGCTGACAATCACGCGATCCTCGCCGATCAACGTGTTCACCAGCGTGCTCTTGCCCGCATTTGGACGCCCGACAACAGCGATCTTGAGCTGCTCGTCCTCAGCTTCTTCCTCCTCATCACCAGGCGCGCGCGCGCTCAACTGGAGCGCGACCTCGTCTAGCAAGTCGCCCACGCCATATCCGTGAATCGCGCTGATGCCCACCACCACGGACAAGCCCAAACTATAAAAGTCATAGGCATCCTGCGCGCGCCTCTGGTCATCAATCTTGTTTGCGGCGACGAGGATTGGCCTGTCCGAGCGCCGCAGGATTTCCGCAATGGCTTCGTCAGCGGCCGTCGCCCCAAATTGCGCGTCGACAACCATGATGATGAGGTCTGCCCCGCCGATGGCGATCATCGCTTGTTCGATGATCTCCTCGACGAAAGCCGCGCTGCCTTCCGCCAAGGGCGATTCATCGCGCGAGCCCGAAGGCTGGTAAACTTCGATCCCGCCCGTATCAATCACTTGAAACGTGATGCCATTCCAAAATGATTCGCCGTGCAGGCGGTCGCGCGTGGTGCCGGGTATCTCGTGAGTGACCGCCATGCGTTCACCCACCAGGCGGTTGAACAAGGTGCTCTTTCCGACGTTGGGTCGGCCAACAAGCGCAACTATCGGTTTGCTTGCCATAGCGACGTGATGCCTAATAATATCAGGATGATGGATTGTAGTGGCTGCGGGCAAAGATCGGTAGGGAGATCTGAACGGCGATCAAGCGCCGCTAGGCGCGGTTGCCGTTGCAATGACTGTTTCAGACGATTCCGCCGCCTCCATAGAGCTGATTTCCACGTTCAGTTCCGCTGGCAACAGTGAGACATTCGCCTCAGTCAGTTCGCTCTGGCTGATGCCAACTACCGGCGGAAGGTCGTAAACGCCGGGTTCGAGGCCGTTCAAGTCGACGACTACCTGGATGTCGTCAGACGTCAACACATCAACCAGCGACACCGGTCCATTAACGTACGCGGAAACGTTTTGCGGAACGATGACGACGTCATAGTTCTCGTCGAGACCAATGACGTTCACCGCGATATTGTCGATCTGGCGGGTGGTGACAATCGGGAGAATTTCGATGGTGACGGTGATGCTGTTCTCCCCATCCATGACAAAGAGGTCATCGCTGGGCAATTGTACCGGTACCGACAGTTCAAAATCTGCCTGACGATCTTCAAGACTGATGGGAACTGTAAACAGGGTGTCAGCAATGTTCGTCAATTGCGCTAGCGGACCGCCCACGAACAAAGATCTGGGGTCCGGGCTCACGCTGGCCAAGGTATAGCCTGCCGGCAAGGTATCGACGCGAACATTAGGCCGGACGGCGATTTGCCGCACATCGTCGCGTCTGGTGATGTTGACGACAATCGTCACGGTTTGCGCTTCCAGTTCAAGACCGCTGACGCGATCTCCCTCCGCATTCACAGCATAGGGACGCACATCCAACTCGATGGGGCTGCGATGAGAGGACAAGTCTAAATCACCGCGTATCTCAACGACCTCCGAGACAATGCTGGCTGCCCCGCTGACAGACATCTCAAGGATTTCTGTCTCCGGAACGTCATTTCTGAAGCCCAGCGGAGGCGGTTCAACAACGACAATGTTCAGCGGTCTGGAGATCGTTTCTATCGGTTCCAACTCTACTGTAATCTGAGATGGCTGAGTCTCCTCCTGTCGCCGGATACTAATGGATTCTGGCCAGGCAACCTTGACTTCCAATGGCACGGTATGTGTGCCAGCGCCCAAATTGGTTAGATCGGCGCGTACGACAATGTCCTCAGAGCGTCGCGATGTCACCGCGGACTGCGAGCCCTGGATCGCCACCGTTACAAAGCGCGATGGGTTATTGGTCATGACCGTGGTATCGCTGGGCACAAACTGTATAGGAATACCGCTAAAACGGCGGGTATCTATGGGATCGGCCGACGTGACGGCAATATACCAGACACCGGTCGCCAGGATCACCGAAATGACCAGCCAAAGCGCATTGCCGGCCAGATCAGACTCTCTCAAGCGTTGAATCATGGGTTTGCCTGTTGACTGCGCCGAATTTGCATACGAAGCGACAAATCGTGCAGGCTTTCACGCACGCGACCCAGGATCGAAACCGAGGTCTCATCCGCTGGACCGTAGTAGGCGCTCAGCACCAGATGCAAACGCTGTATATCAAGGTCGAGGATGAGCCGACCGCCGTTCGTCACGCCGACCTTTCCCGTCTCTTCGGATACGATCACGCACAAGGCGTCGCCCACTTCGCTGATGCCGACCGCCGCGCGGTGGCGCGTCCCCAGGTTCGGGTTGGGCAAGTTGCGGCCCGCCGTGATCGGCAAGACACTGGACGCCGACGCAATCCTTCCCGCATTGTCGATAATCACAGCGCCATCGTGCAACTCGGTGCGCGGCCAAAAGAGCGTCAACAGCAGATCGGCAGTTACAATGCTATCCAACTGTACGCCGGTGCGTATATACTCGGCGAGGCCGCTGTTGCGCTGCAAGACAACGAGCGCGCCGTGCCGACGCGCCGACAGCTTCTCGGCCGCGGCGCAAATTTCTTTGATTACCGAGACCCTGATTTCCTCAGGTGCTTGTCGACTGCCAAAGATTGAGCCCCGTCCCAGGCGCTCCAGGACACGTCGGATTTCCGGCTGGAAGATAACCGGAATCGCGATCACCAGCGCCGTCAAGCTGTTGACAAGCAACCAACTCAGCGCCTGTAAGTTGAATACAGTCGCCAGCGCGATCAGCCCAATGACGATGAGTGCGATGCCACGAAAAAGCGTGACCGCTTGCGTCCCCCGAAACAGAAAACTGATGCTGTAAAACAGCAATGTGACGATGGCGATATCCACGATGTCCGACGGCGCCAGGTTTTGTAATACAACTGCTATCTGTTCCAAGGTTCAGCTACCACCTCTGCATGATAAGCGCGCATCGGTCGCAATGCGCCTGTTTCGCGTACATTTATTAACACTTGATATCGGATTTCGTTATGGAATCTTAACACTACTTACACAGTTGCGCTTAGTAATCCGCAGGTAAATCCTTGCGGCTCAAACGGGGGCTGTTGATAGGCGTCGTCGATTGCGAATTGTACAGTGAGAAGATGCGCGACCTTGGCCAGCGTCAGCAATCGGGCAATCCGTAGGCTTATGCCAGCAAGCGCGTCAGGACAGCTTTTTGCGCGTGCATTCGATTCTCGGCTTGCTCAAAGACTTTCGATTGCGGACCGTCCATCACGTCGTCGGTGATTTCTTCGCCGCGATGCGCCGGCAAACAGTGCATCACAATTGTGTCGTCCTTGGCAAACCGTAATAAATCCCGGTTAACTTGGAAGCCCGCAAATTCGCCTATGCGCTCCTGGGCTTCGGCTTCCTGCCCCATGCTGACCCAGGTATCTGTATAAATGACATCGGCGTCGGCGACGGCTTGCTGCGGGCGCGTATGCATTTCCAGGCTGCTCCCGTTGCCTTCGGCAAGATCGTAGGCTTGCTCGCGAATCGACGACTTCATCTCGTAGCCTTCCGGGGTCGCGATGCTGAACGTCACGCCGAAATGCGCGCAAACCAGCGCAACCGAGGCCGCGACATTGTTGCCGTCGCCCACAAAGGCAAGACGCAAGCCGGCAAGCCGTCCGAAGTGTTCGCGGATGGTCATGATATCCGCCAAAGCCTGGCAGGGATGATAGCTGTTGCTCAAGCCGTTGATCACCGGCACGCGCGAGAACCGGGCTAACTCCACCACATGGGCGTGGTCAAAGACGCGCGCCATGATGCCGTCAACATAGCTTGAGAGTACGCGCGCGACATCGGGCACACTTTCCCGCTTGCCCAGCCCAATCTCTTGCGGACCGAGCATTATCGCGCTCCCGCCCAGGTGTTTCATGGCCATTTCAAAGGAAACGCGTGTGCGCAACGACGGTTTCTGAAAGATCATGCCCAGGGTCTTGCCCTTCAAGACCGGCTGATTGCCGCCGTTCCGCCATTCGCTCTTGAGCAACAAAGCCGTCTCAAGCAGATAATCCAGTTCTTCTGTTGAGCAACTTGCCAAATCGAGGAAGTGTTTCATCACCCTGGTCCACTATCGGCATCAGACCTAGAAGGCGCAGTATATCATATGACGGGCCGCGGGCAACGTCCCATTTCCCAGGCTTCGGGAAAGGAGGAGCGCCAAAGCAAGCGCCGTAGCCTTGACAATTGAGGGCGTTGGTTCCGCCCGCTGCTCCAGTCCTAAGAAACTGCTATAAGCGGAGCTAATCCATCTCTGCCATGTCGCGCCAGTTGCGCCCGTAGCTGGCGTTGGCTCGTAAGGGAACGCGAAGCGGCTTGCCATCGGGAAATGCCGATTCCATCGTCTCTACAACCAGCGATGTGACATTTGAGAGGTCATCTTCCTTGACTTCAAGGACCAATTCATCATGGACTTGCAAGATCATCGCCGCGTCGTATGTCTCTTTAGCCAGCCGAGCCTGCAAGTTGATCATCGATTGTTTAAGGATATCCGCCGCCGTGCCCTGAATGGGCATATTGATAGCGGCGCGCTCCTCCGCGGCGGTGCTGCGGCGGTTGCCATTGGATCTGATCGCCGGATAGATGCGCCGCCGGCCGTAGAGCGTCTTCGTGAAGCCGTGCTCCCAGACGTAGGCTTTGGTCTCCTTGATATATTTCTCTACACCTGGCATGCGCTCAAAGTAAGTCGCGATGAAATCTTCCGCCTCCGCCAGCGTCAAGTCGCTATCTCGCGCCAGTCGAAACGCGCCCATGCCGTACATTAAGCCGAAGTTGACGCGCTTGGCGAAACTACGCTGCTCGTATGTGACATCCGCGGGTTCAATGCCATTGACCGTTGCGGCTGTGGCTTGATGGATATCCAAACCGCGATGGAATGCGTCAATCAGCGTTTCATCTTCGCTGATATGCGCCATCACCCGCAATTCAATCTGGCTGTAGTCGACCGCCAGCAAAACATATCCAGGTGGCGCGACAAAGGCTCGTCTCACTTCGCGCCCGACCTCGGTGCGTATCGGTATATTCTGCAAATTCGGATTGCTGCTGCTGAAGCGCCCGGTCGCCGAACCAGTCTGATTATAACTCGTATGCAATCGTCCGGTACGCTCATTGACTAGCTCCGGCAAGGCATCGACATAGGTGCTTTTGAGCTTCGACAGCTCGCGGAAGTCGACGATCATATTGACAATCGGGTGTTTGTCGCGCAGAGCGTCCAGAGTCGTTGCATCAGTCGAATATCCCAGTTTCGTCTTCTTCAGGCCTTCAACGGGCAGTTCAAGCACGTCGAAAAACACGGTATTCAGTTGCTTGGGGCTATTGATATTGAACTTGCCAATCCCGCCGTACTCAAAGATTTCCGCTTCCAGCTCGGCAATGCGTCCTTGCAGGCGCCCGCTCATATCCTTCAAGAAATCTACATCCAGCGTGACGCCCTTGGCTTGCATGCCGCCGATGATCGGAATCAATGGCAGCTCCAGCGAGGAATAAAGCGGATCCAAGCCCTCCCCCTTCAATTCGCCTTTTAAGGGTTCGATCAGGCGCCAGGTCATGGCAGCGTCCGCGGCTGCATAAGGCGCCGCGGCCTCGATATCGACCGAGTCCATCGTTCTCTGCGCTTTTCCAGTGCCGAGTAACTCGACAATTTCCGTCATTTGGATGTCCAGCTTTTGCGAGACCAGCGCCTTGAGACCAAGAAACTTGCTGATCGGGTTGCAGACCCATTCCGCCAACATGGTATCGAAGCTGATCGGCTGTACATCTATCCCATAACGCCCCAAGATCATGACATCGTAGACAGCGTTATGAGCGCTTTTGGCGATTGTCGAGTCTTCCAGCGGATTGCGGATCGCATCGATTACAACATCCAAAGGCAACTGATCGCCGACCGGCTCGGCAAACATATCAGCCTGTCCCCCCCCATTTGCTTGGGTATGGCCCACCGGAATGTAGTACCCGCGGTCGCCATCGACTGCCAGCGATATCCCGACAAGCTCTGCCGACATCTGATCAATACCTGTCGTCTCGGTGTCAAAGGCAATGACATCCGCGGCCTGAAGTTGAGTAACCAGTTCAGTCAAGCTCCGCTCATCACGGACGATGACCGTTTCGATAACCTCATGCGCGTTGACGATACCTGTTTCGACTTCGTCGCCATGCAGATCCGTATAGAGCCGGCGCAGCCGATCTCTCAATGTCCTGAACTCAAGCTCGGCAAAGATATCGTCCACCGGTTTCAAAGCAAAATCTTGCCCGATGCAGGCTTCCAAATCCAGCTTGATGGGCAGATCGCGCATGATCGTCGCCAATCGCTGGCTCAGGAAGGCATTTTCGCGCCCCTCGACCAGACGATTGCGAACACGGGTTTTGAGTTCATCCAGATGCTCGTAGATCGTCTCCAGGTCGCCATATTGCTGTAAAAGGTCGGTGGCGGTCTTTTTCCCTACGCCAGCCACGCCGGGGATATTGTCCGAAGTGTCGCCTTCCAAAGCCTTGAGATCGACCAGTTGACTCGCTTCCAATCCAAAGCGTTCACGGAAGGCTGCTTCGTCCAATACTTCATCACCGCCGACGCGCTGCGGCAATTGAACGCGCACATGCGGAGACAAGAGTTGCAGTATGTCGCGATCGCCAGTAGCGATATGAACATCGAGGCCCTGCTCCACCGCTTGTTCGCTGATCGTGCCCAGGATGTCGTCGGCTTCCATGTTTTCCATGGTCAGCCGCGGGATATTAAACGCGTCAACGATTCCTTCAATGCGATCAATCTGGATCTTGAGATCGTCGGGCATCTTGTCGCGCGTGGCTTTGTATTCGCTGTAGAACTCTTCGCGTCCGCTCAGTCCGCGGTCAAACGTGACGGCGATGTACTTCGGTTGATGATGCTCGTATACGTCAAGCAAGGTGCGCGTAAAGCCGTATATTGCATTGGTGCTTTCGCCTTTTGAGGTGGTGAAAGCGCCAGCCTTGAGCGCAAAGTAACTGCGATAGGCCAGCGCATGACCGTCAATGAGATAGAGAACCGGGCGCGCTTCCATAGCGTTCCTTCAATCAGTTGTCTTCGAGAGATTGCGGTGAGTATAACCAATCCGAGTCGATTGCGACAGTCAGGTATCAGCGCGGACGAAGCTCAGAAAGCCCTGTAGCTCGCGCAGGTCAAGATCCCGCCCGGGCTGTAGTACCAGGTACGCGTCCGCCCAAAGCTCCTGCGGCAAACTCTGATCTTCCGAACGGGCGATGCGCTCCGACCGCGCCATCAAGTCCTGGGCAATTTGATCCGGCGCGGCGCCTTCCGCAAACTCCGCGACCAGGTATATGAAGTCCTGATGCACGTCGATGCGGCGAACCGTCGATCCCAGATTATTGAGTTGCGCCTCCAGCCAAAAGACCAATTGTTTGGCCACGTTCTGGCTCAGCGGGATCGCGGGATCGGCGACAAGCCAGACAAAGGTAAGCGCCCGCATTGATCCCGCCGTCGCCCCCGGGATATCCGCCAGTGAAAGCGCCGGTTTGGTGTCCGAGTCATCTTCTTCTGTCTTCACCTCGACCGCTGGCACTTGCGCCATGGCTTGCAACATGCGGTCGCCTTGTCTGTTGATCGCGCTCAAGGATTGGCTGCCAGCAAAAACCAAAGACAGGGTCAAATCATCCAGCGTAGCCTTGGAATATAGCATGAAGTGTCTGCCGTCACTGGGCAAGTTAAGAAATCGCAACCGCGACCTGTTCTGTTCCGCCGTCCAATCGTCGTTAATCGCATTCCGCAAGGCTTTCAGATCATCCGGTTGCAGCGCGCCGGAATACGCCACTACGGCGTTGTCCCGTGTCAGCAAGGTCGCTTCGGCGGTCAGTTCGGTCATCATCTGCGTCATGACGACAGCCACTTGCCGGATGTAAGGATCTTCGACTCTGCCGTACAGGGGCGCATACATAGAGTCGCTTGCTTCAGCCCTGCGCGATGCGGCTGCGGAACTTGCGGCATGCGTTGGGCCATCTCGCCGGGGCTATTTGAAACTGCGGGCAATGTCGTCTGGTCCAGGATTGGAGGCGCATCAATGGTTAGTTTCCGCGGGACGTCGCGGTCGTAACCCATTTGCGATTCGCGACCAAGGTCATCAGATGAAGGTCTGCCGAAGTCTGCGTACCGCCCGGCGCCGGACAGGTGTTTTATGGTCGTGTTTTCGTTCTCAACATCGCGCAGTATCCGTCCCAGGTTGTCCGTAGCAGTGTGCTGCGCGTCTGGAACGGTCGTTGCGAATTCTGACTCCCCAAGCGCCGGATTAGACAGCGCCCGGCCCAGATCGCGCACTGTGGTCTGCTCGCCTGTGCTGGAGAGTGGCGTGTCCTCGTCCTGCTTGCCGGTCGTGGCGCGGTCCCCCTCATCGCCGCGCAAGTGTCGATAGCGTATGGTATCGCCATCATCCTCCGACTCAATTGCCAGTTCAATGCCATCGGGTGGCGGACCCGCCTTAACGTCGTCGTCCGTCGGGTGCAGCAGTCGGTATGATGCCTGCAGCTTTTGCAAGGTATATGACGGCATCGCCTGATCAACCAGCAAACCGTCGACCAGCGATTCGATATTGACGGTGTCTTCTTGCATGTCAATTGCGGGTAGTCTTGCAGTCTGTGGCAGAGCCTCGTATACGTCTCTCAGCGATCCTTCCAGAAGGGGAATCAAGAATCTTGAGGACACTGGAATATCGACAACGCCTTGGGCGCGATATTTCTGCGCCAGATCATGCGCTGTCGCGTTGTCGGGCGCCAAAACAATAGCGATTTCGCCTTGTCGCGCGCGGATCAAGTCAATCATCACCGCTGGCGCAATAGTGAGGTTCTCAATATCCAGCAGCACCAGGTGATGTGGTTTGCGACGCAATTGCTCGATAGCGTTGCGCGCTTCTGTGACCGGCGTTACAGCATATTCGCCCAAGGACTCCAACGCGCGTTTGACGTTGATGGCAAACTGCACATCGCGGGTAACCAGTAAGATGCGCTTGACCGCGATGGTCATGGCTCACCCCGGGGCACTATCGCAAGAATGAGGAAGCAACAAGACAATGACTGATTCTGGGATTGCGTCGAGGCCAATCCGCAAATGAGTGGGCCACCGGCGCATCCCTAATTTTCGTATTGATTTTATCACATTCGCCATTGCTGAACATTGAATCAGGCTAAGGTTTCAGGGCAATCGCTTCAAATTGTTTTTCGCCACAAAGACACGAAGAACACAAAGTTTAAGCTTTTTACTGGGCAAAACTCCGCTAAATCTGCTCCAAAAATTATGAGCGCAACATTTGACCTGGCGCCAAATCTGATTTGCAAGAACAAATAAGCCTGTATTATCAAAATAACTCTTTTTCTCTGTGCTCTCAGCAAGCGCAAGTAAGTCATGCAAAAAATAAGCCGCGTGTAGGGGCGACATATCATGTCGCCCGTCGATGCGATGGCGTGGTTTCGGGCGACCAGATTGGTCGCCCCTACGGGATTCGAT
>DAOULD010000208.1:0-17408 GCA_034420635.1 Anaerolineae bacterium
GGGGCGACCAACCTGGTCGCCCGAAACCGCGCCATCGCATCGACGGGCGACATGATATGTCGCCCCTACACGCGGCTTATTTCGTTGCATGACTTACTTGCGCTTACTGAGGGCACAAAGATTTTTGGGTGGGAGGCATTGGATTGCGGGTTGTGGGGCTGATGGAGATGGCGCGTTAGCGGGAGTGGTACAGGGTTCTATTGGCCATAGAGGTCGCGTAGGGCGCGTGGGGCGCGTAGACACCCTGGAGCCGGTCGGGGATGGGGTAGAATATCGACGGTTGCGTCATAATAGCGGACAAGCCTTAGAATAGAGTTACATCGTTCGCGCGGCAATGAAGGAGCGAGCTTGATATGCGCATGATCGATATTATCGGCAAGAAACGTGATGGCGAGTCCTTGAGCGCGGAGGAAATTCGGCATTTTGTGACAGCCTATACGGCGGGAACGATCCCGGATTATCAGGTATCGGCGCTGTTGATGGCGATCATCTTTCAAGGCATGGATCGGGGCGAGATTGTCGCCTTGACGATTGCCATGGCCGAATCCGGCGATATGCTGGATCTGTCCGATATTGTCGACTACGCGGTTGACAAACATTCCTCCGGCGGCGTCGGTGACAAGACGAGCCTGGTGGTATTGCCCTTGGTAGCGGCTTTTGGCGTGCCAATCGCGAAGATGAGCGGCCGCGGACTTGGTTTCACCGGAGGAACACTGGACAAACTGGAGTCGATCAATGGCTTCAATGTGAACCTGTCCGAGGAGCAGTTTCGGCAGATCGCGCGCGATACCGGACTGGCGCTCGCCGGTCAAAGCAAATCCTTGGCGCCGGCTGACGGAAAATTATACGCGCTGCGCGATGTCACCGGTACGGTGGCCAGCTTGCCGCTGATGGCGAGCAGCATCATGAGCAAGAAACTGGCGGCGGGCGCAAATGGCATCGTGCTCGATGTCAAGCTGGGGCAAGGCGCCTTCATGAAGACACTGGATGAAGCGCGGCAACTGGCGACGATCATGGTGCAGATTGGCGTCGACGCCGGGCGCGACATGGTAGCGCTCTTGTCGGATATGAATCAGCCGCTGGGGGTCGCTGTTGGCAACGCCTTGGAGGTTGCCGAGGCGGTACGGACGCTGCGAGGTCAGGGACCCGCGGATTTTGAAGCGCATTGTATCGAGGTCGCCGCCTATATGCTCCGCTTGGCTGGCCAGGGGAAACGCTGGGTTGACCGGGACGAGACAAGCGATGAGGCGCGACGGATATTGCGCGGCGGCGCCGCTCTCGATTATTTTCGCAGAATGGTCGAGGTTCAGGGTGGCGATGCCGCGCAGATCGACGATCTCGGCAAGCTGCCGCAAGCGCAAATCAGAGGGGAACTGCGCGCTACGGAAGATGGCTACATCCGCAACATATACGCGGATAAGGTCGGTTTGGCTACGCTGGCGCTGGGGGCGGGCAGAGCCACCAAAGCTGAGTCAATTGATCACGCGGTTGGCATCGAGGTACACGCTAATGTGGGCGATTCAGTTGCCCGCAATGATGTGCTGATGACGATACACGCCAATGGGCAGGACGCGCTGCGGGGCGCGCTTTCGCTACTCGACGGGGCAGTCGCCTATAGCGACAGGCCGGTCGATCCGCTACCGCTGTTCTATGGCGTCATTGATGGCAAACAGGTCTAGGCGGATAGCGGCACAAGATCGCCCCCCTGGAACCGATATTGATGAATCGGCGCGTCTTGCCAATAGCCGTCGTCGAAACTGATCTTTCCATTAAGACCATCCAGGGCAATGTCGCTTAGGGCGCTTCCATCGGCAACCGAGACAAGAGCCAATCGAGCCAGGTCATAGGTTAAGCTGGCCAGCCAATTGGGTGGTGGCAACTGTTGGTCGCCGTCGCCATAGCGCGCTGAAAACTCCGCGTCCGCCAGCGATCCGTTGCTCCTGAAGAAATCTTGCGGCGTCCCGTCTCCGCTGATCATTTGCCTGGCGATGAGCAGGTCGTCCCGCGCGCGCGATTCCGCTCGTCCTCGGTCAGTCGCGTACAGGCTGTCCTCGTCGGCGCGATTGTGCCCCCAATTGCCGATGAGAATCATGGCTTTGTCGTTGGACCGCTGCGTCGACGGATGCGTAGCCGCTTCGCCCAGGGCGATGATGGCGACAACCGCGCTATCAAGATTGAGCGCCCGGATGCGCGCGCTTGCCGAGCTGAGATCTCCACCATCATCTACCGGCAGCAGCTGAACGTTATCTAGGTCTGCCTCGGACATGGCCAAACGAAGGGCGTAGAGGGCGTTGTAACCGAGTTCGCGGTACTGTCCTTCAAAGGGCGCCAGCAGGGCGATCTTGCGCATCTCCATGGGCTGCAGGGCGCCGCAGGCGGCCAACTGTAGTGTCAACAGTATCCAGGCCGCCAAGCGCAGGGCTGGGGAAGGGAGGCGGGGAGGCTTGCCCTCAACAGCCATTTGCCACATGCTCGTCAAAGGTGACGGCAAAATTATGAAAATGAGAGTTGTCGCAAGCGGCGCGGAAATAGTAAAAGTTGGATTCGGCCGGATATATGGCGGCCTGAATGGCGGAAAGACCGGGACTCGCGATCGGACTTGGCGGCAAACCGGGGAAGAGATACGTGTTGTAGGGCGACGTGACTTGCCGGTAGTCGGCGCGCGTGATATTGGGCCACCAGCCATCGCGACTTCCTTGAAGCCCATATTGCACGGTGGGGTCGGCTTCCAGCTTCATGTTGATCGCCAGACGATTGCGATAGACGCCGGCGATGTCATCGTGTTCTTCCCGCCAGACCGCTTCCCGCTCAACTATTGACGCCAGCGTCGCGATCTGATGAACCGTAAATCCCTGCGCCAGGGCATCCGCCCGCAATTGATCGCCCACCCGATCGCGAAAGGTATCCAGCAGGAATCCCCGCAAGGCAATCGGACTGATATCGGGTGGCAACTGATAAGTATCGGGAAACAGGAAACCTTCCAGAGACGCGCCCGCGGGTACGCCCGCCCAGCCGGCGAAGTCGGAGGGCAAGTCCGCGCCCGCCTGAACCGTCCGCAGAAAATCGTCGCCGGTGAATCCGAAAAGGCCGTTGCTGTCGATCAAGGCGGCGATCTCTTCAATACGGGCGCCTTCCAATGTTCGGAAAAGGATGTGGCTTGAGCTCGAATCGGTAAGCAAGGGCGCTATTTCGGCGATTGACAGTGTCTCGTTCAGGAAGTAGACGCCGGCCTCGAACTTGCGGTCCAGACCTTCGACGCGGGCATAATCCAGGAAAAGCTGTTTGTCTCGGATTAGGCTGGCGTCGAAAAGGGAGGCGGCAATTGTGGCAGCGTCGGCGCCGGGCCGTATCGTGAAGCGAACCGTGCTCTCGCCCTGGCCGTAGGGGGCGAAAAGTTCGCTTTGATGTTCTCTCAGTTGCAGATGCAATAATGCCACTTGCGCAAGTTCGACGATTTGCCCATCAGTGACGACATAAGCCGCAGCTAAGGCGACGACAAAGCCAATCGCCAGAAAGACGGCTCCTAAAACAAAGCCTTGAATCACGCGCTGCGATTGCAATCCTTGGCAATCCCTCAATACTCGCCTGTTTTGATGCTCCTCAACATAGACAAGCAATGCCCGTTGAAAAAGCGCTCGCCTATGGTTCTGGCGTTAGAGTCGGAATTTGCTGGTGTTCCGCGTTTACAAATGTAGAGCCTAGGGAACGCGTAACGCTGATCCAGGTCCGGCCGGGGCGCAATGGAATCGCTTCGCTATTGCCAAGCATCAATTGCAGGGCTTCCCCGGGCCTTCTTCCCAGACGTTTCCAGAATCCAACAAAGATGACGCCGTCACGGAATACGTAGGCGCGACCGCTGTCCCACAAGGCAACTTCGAGCGATTCGTTCGTGGACCCCGGCGGGAAGAGATCGGGTCGACGGCGATGCGGAACCTCGAGAATCACCAGGTTGTCCGCCCAGAGTTGCTGGCCGTCGGCGGCGTCGAAATGCGGCTCGTGGTCCGTATAGCGCAGGTAAGTCCGGCTCCCCTCGTCGTATTGCCAGCGGGCGTTGGTTCGCGAGGACCAGTGAATGTAGATATCGCGCGCGGCAATGCCGCCGATGTCGGCGCTCTCGCTGAAGGCGAATCCCACCGCGCGGTAACCGGTATTCACGTTGCGGCGCGTGGCGACTTCCCACATGCGACGGGTATCGCCAAAAAGCGTATGCTCGTAGTCTCGCTCTGTCAATGTGCGGTCGCGGCAAAAACCGGCATTATCGCAATTGTCGCCAATCGAAGGCGATATCAGTCGGTAGCGGTAGTTGGAATTTAGATAGATATTGCGTATTGGCTCACTGGTGCCGGAATATGCCAAGAGCGCCGAATACATGGTGAGCAGCTCAATATCGAGCAGACGTCCACTGCGTATGGAACCGACGCGTTCCGGCGCGTTGCTGCGATAGACAGCCGCAAAGCGCGTGACGTTGCCTTCCGCCTCGTATTCGAAGACGAGGTCCGCCGCGTTCACGCCGTGTTGCGGCCGCACGATGGGCGGATGATTGGAGATCTTGACGATCAGATTGCGGCGGGCGCGCACTTCGTCATTTGCATAGGGCAAGCCGGTCATCGGATTGGTGCCGTCCGGATATTCGTAGGGACCAATTACGATTGCAGATTGCGCCTGGACCGGCGCGGCAGGCGTCGAAGTCGCGAAAACCTGACCCGTCTGGGTCGCGGCGTTGCTTTGGGCTTTGGTTCCGATTCCCCACAGCACAAGCGCAGCGGCGAGTACAGCTATCAAAACCAAGCTTCTTTGACCGTTCAAGCCCATGTAGTCCTCTCGAATGGCTAGCTTCAAAACAGCAGACAGTATAGGGAAGTGATACTCACTTCGGCAAGGGACAGTCAGTATAATAGGTAGTAAATGCAAGTAAATTATGCGAAAAAGTTGATGAAATATAGAAAACTACAAAATAATCGAATCCCGTAGGGGCGACCAACCTGGTCGCCCGAAACCGCGCCATCGCATCGACGGGCGACATGATATGTCGTCCCTACACGCGGCTTATTTCGTTGCATGACTTACTTGCGCTTACTGGTGGATCGTAGCTTTTTGAAAACACAGCGGAGACGACATGGAAAAGCGCCGCCTGTTGATTAGCTTCGCGCATCCCGATGACGAGAGTTTCGGATTGGGCGCGGCCATCCCCAAGTGGATTGATGACGGCGTCGACGTCTACCTTATTTGCGCCACAAACGGCGATGTAGGAACAGTGCCGCCACATTTGCAGGGCAGACATCAAACGGTCGCGGATCTGCGCCTGAGCGAGTTGGAATGCGCCCGTCAGCATCTCGATTTCAAAGAGGTGTTTTTGTTGGGTTATCGAGACAGCGGCATGACGGGCAGCGAAACGTCACAGCATCCCGATTCGCTGTGCTTTCAGTGGGAACATGATCCTGAGCGCGTGACGGGGGCTGTTGCCGAGGTGATGTCTCGGATACGTCCTCAAGTGGTGGTCACGTTCAACCGATACGGCGGCTATGGGCATCCTGATCACATAGCGATTCAACGGGCCACCGAAGCCGCATTCCACCGCTTGCGGAACGGCGATCTTCCAGCCGCTCGCAAGCCGCAAAAGCTCTATTACGCCGCCTTCCCGACCGCTGTGCTTTGGGCGCGGATCGTGACAGCCAGGCTAAAGGGGCAAGATCCGCGACGGATGGGCATTAACCGGGACATTGATGTTGTCAAAATCCTCGACCACGTCGAGCCGACGCACGCGCGCATCCCGATCGCCGATTACCTGGATATTTGGGAGCGCGCGAGTCGTTGTCACGCCAGCCAGGGAGGCGGGCGTATCACGCGCACAGCGCGCTGGCTGAGGCGAATCTTGTATAGCAGGCAGGGCTTCACGCGGGCTTTTCCCACGCCGAATCACAGTCGCGCCGACGAAGATGACCTCTTTGACGGCGTCAATCTGTGAATCAAGAATCAGGCGATTGTCGGTCAGCTATCCTGTTTTGGTTGAAGATAATCGGCCAGAAACTGCGATGCGTAAGATTCAAGCCGACCGTCGATGATTGCCTGACGCATTTTCGCCACGTGACTCACCAGAAAATCGATGTTGTGCAAGCTAATCAGGTAATGCGCCAGCAGTTCTTTGGCGACGACGAGATGGCGCAGATAGGCGCGCGAGAACCCGCTGGCATAATTGTCCAGCCTCGGATCAATAGGCGATTCATCCATTTTGTAGCGGGCGTTGCGCAGGTTAATGCGGCCGCTGTGCGTGAAGGCGGCCGCGTGCCTGGCCAGCCGAGTCGGTATGACGCAGTCGAAAATGTCAAGTCCGCGCATGATGCCTTCGACCAGATCATCCGGTTCGCCAACGCCCATCAAATAACGGGGCCGGTCAGCCGGCAAGCGGGGAATCGTATGGTCCAACGTTTGCTGCATCTCGGATTTTGTTTCGCCGACGGCCAATCCGCCAATGGCATAGCCCTTCAGATCAAGGGATGTCACGAACTCCGCTGAACTCTCGCGCAGGTCGGGGAAGATCCCGCCTTGAACGATGCCGAACAAAGCCTGCCTGTCATCGTCGGGATGCGCCTGTCGGCATTCGATCAGCCAGCGATGGGTGCGCTTGAGCGCTCCCTCGACTTCCGCCCGATCCTTGGGCGCCGGGCATTGATCGAATGTCATGATGATATCGGCGCCCAGGTTCTGCTGGATCTGCATGGATCGTCGCGGGTCCAGGCGCTTGCGGCTGCCGTCGAGGTGGCTGCGGAAGGTGACGCCTTCTTCGTCAATTGAGTTGATCTCGGCCAGGCTGAAGATCTGGAATCCGCCGGAATCGGTCAAGATCGGGCCCTGCCAGCGCATGAACTCGTGTAAGCCGCCCATGTCGCGGATGAGCTCGTCGCCCGGCCTCAGAAAGAGGTGGTAGGTATTGGAAAGGATCAGACTCACGTCGAGCGCTTCGAGGTCCTTTGGCGGCAGAGCCTTTACGGTGGCGGCTGTGCCCACCGGCGCAAAAACCGGCGTGGGGATATCGCCATGCGGCGTATGCAGGATGCCAGCACGGGCGTTTCCATCCCTGGCGATAATTTCGAACTCGAAGGACATGTTTTCTCCCGCAAACCGCGAGCATTATAGCACAGGGCGATCAAAGCGAATTCCGCGCGCGCGAGCGGCCATTTAGCCCGTGTTATTGATAGCAGGCTTCAAATGCCACTGCTATACTGCTTGCCAACGGCGCTGCTGCAAGTGCTGTCAAAACGCAGACAGCGGTTGGTATCCGTGAGTTCTACGGTCTCTAACGGGATGTAAGTAATTCCAAGTAAGTAATGAGAATGCAAGAATACATTTATTCAACCCCACCCCCCGGCCCCCTCCCCGAAGCATCAGGGAGGGGGAGCGCATTCGGCGGTACTAGGTTCACATCTGGAACTTTCGACACAAATGAGATTTTTCGCATTATTTTATTGGCGCTACTTATGAGATGCCTTGATGCAAAGAACAAGTGAACTTACAAGTCAGATAGCTGATGCTCCAAAGGATAGCGAACTTGACATGCAGTCGCTGCGGCCGAGCCGGGTTGATATAGATCTCGAGGCGCTTGCGTCCAACGTGCGTTTGATCAAGGCTCATGTTGGCGCGGGCACCGGAATCATGGCGGTGGTCAAGGCGAATGCCTATGGCCACGGCGCCGTCACCGTCGCGCGTATCGCCCTGCGAAACGGCGCCAGTTGCCTGGCAGTCGCCAATCTTGCCGAGGCTGTTCAATTGCGCCGCGCCGGCATCGCCGCGCCGATTTTGGTCTTGAGTTATGTCCCGAGCGACTCCATCCCGTTTGCTGTCGAACATGACATCACCGTATCGCTGTTTGACACGGGGCAGATGGCGCGATTTCAAAACATAGCGCGGGCAACCGGCGGCATTCTAAAGACGCATATCAAGGTCGATTCGGGAATGAGCCGGCTGGGCATATTGCCCCGCGAAGTCGAGGAAATGATGAGGACGTTGCGCACTTGCGACGCCATCCAGGTTGAAGGCATATACACGCATTTTTCCGTCGCCGATGAAGACCCGCGCTATACCGCTCAACAGCGCGCGACCTTTGAGAATGTGATAACAACGATGCGCGAGGCTGGCTGCGCGTTCAGGTATGTCCACGCCGCCAACTCGGCCGCGACCGTCAAGCCGGCCGCCGGCGACTTTAACCTGGTTCGTCCCGGCTTGCTGCTTTATGGTTTGCAACCCTGCGAGTCCGCGACTTCTTTAGAAGGACTCCAGCCGGTAATGTCTTGGAAGACGGTCATTGCTCAGGTCAAGACCTTGCCGCCTGGCTCGCCAGTTGGTTATGGCAACAGCTATCGGACCCGCGGCGAAGAAAAGATCGCGATTCTGCCGGTGGGATACGCCGACGGTTTGCGTCGATCGCCGCGGTCTTGGCGGGAGGTGCTGGTGCATGGAAAGCGAGCGCCGCTAGTCGGTCGCGTTAGCATGGAGAAAACCACCATCAATGTCAGCCATATTCCAGACGCGATCGCCGGCGACGAAGTTGTGTTACTGGGCAAGCAAGGCGACGATGAGATAAGCGCTGACGAAGTTGCCGCTTGGATCGACAGCATTAACTATGAGGTGCTTTCCACGATTTTGCCCCGCGTTCCTCGTATCTGATCTGTGAAAGTCTATCCTTTGCGGTTGAAACAGGAAATCTTAACCACCGAGGACACCGAGAGCGCCGAGAATTATCTTAGAGTATTGTTTTTCTCCGTGTTCCTAATAAATCCAAGTTAGTCGTGCGAAAAAATGCGTGTGCTGTAGGGGCGGCACGCTGTGCCGCCCGTTCTTTCACTAACTGTTTTCGGGCGTTTCAGCGAAACGCCCCTACACCTCGTCGCTTTTTCGGATTCTCATTACTTACTTGCACCTACTCTTGCGCATTTGTGATGAAATGAAATATCTTAATTTCAACCGTAAAGGATACACTGCCTGATCTGTCCCAATCAAGAAGCGAGCAGTCCCTCCAGGTCGGAGACGATCCTGCTGGGCGGTACGCCAAACTGGTAGCGCCTGATCCAGCGCCCGTTCGGATCCAGCAGGAATGAACCCGCGGTATGATTCACCAGATAGCCGCCGCGTTTGTCCGGTTTAGTCATTTCAAAAGACAAGCCATAGTCCACGCCTAGCGCCCGGATCTTGTCTTCCTCGCCAGATAATCCGATGATGCCATGCAATTCCCGCAGCGCGAAATAGTTTCGCAAAGCCTCGGGACTATCGCGCTCACCGTCGACGCTGATGAAGACAAAGGCGACCTCTTCGCGGGACGATCCCAGGGAGTCGCGTATCGCCCGAAACTCATTGAGTGTCAGAGGACAAACGTCGGGGCAGTTTGTATAGCCGAAAGTTATCAAGACGTAATTGTCGCGCAGGTCGCTGAGACTCAGCGACTGGTTGGATTGGTCGCGCAGGGTGAAATCCGGCATCGCTAGCGGCGGATCAATGCTGATAGAACCGTCGAACTCGGGGGCATCGCCCCTATCGGAACTGCCTGTTTGGAGGTCCGCGCCGGGGTTCATCCGTCCGTAGGCAATGGACATCGCCAGGGCGGCAATGCCAACCAGTAGCGCGGAAATAAAGCCCAACTGGATACGCCTGAGCAGGTAGCTCCTGATGCTTGTCTTTGCCTGCTTTCGTTTTGACACGTCTTTGACCGAATCCCGTCATTCGGTTGCCCGGGAGCGGGCCGCCGCAAGTAGATGGTTTCAACTCGATTATATCAATTGCCGACCGGACAAAGTAGATGCTTAAGCGACTGCAAAAGTTGGTAGAGTATCTTTTTCGGTTGAAACAGAAAACTTTAACCACCGAGAGCACCGAGAATCGTACGCAAACTCGCCTTTTCTTTGTGTCCTTCGTGTCTTTGTGGTGAAACTGGATTTGGCTCATTTGAATTTCAACTGACTTCGATACACTGGCCCGCAGGTGGTTGTATTGCAGCGCAACGTGAATCGCGCTACAATGACGGTACCTGAAGAAGAGAGATTTCGTCGGGAGACGAAACGCCGAAGGGGCAAGCGACAGGATTGCCAGCCTGCGTGAAACTCTCAGGCAAAAGGATTCTTGGGTTCAAGATCTCTGAAGGTAAGTTGACCGACAGGGCGCAATCTCGGCATGAGTTGCGCCTTTTTTGTTTGCGTATAGCAGAAGGGGACCGACAATGGGTGAATGGAAAACTCCCGCGGAATTAAGGTATGCCGAGACAGATGAGTGGTTTGCCGTTGACGGAGATGTCGTGACCATCGGCATAACGGACTACGCTCAGGATCAGCTCAATGATATCGTGTACGTCGAGTTTAAGGACCCGGGCGATAGCGTTGACGCGGGCGATTCTTTTGGCGAAGTGGAGTCCGTCAAGGCGGCCTCCGAGTTGTACAGCGCTGTCAATGGCGAGATCATCGAGGTCAACGTGGCTCTGGAGGACTCTCCGGAGATCGTCAATGCTGATCCCTTTGGCGCGGGCTGGATGGTGAAGATCCGTACCGACGATCTGTCGAGCTTGGGGGACATGATGGACGCGGCGGCATATGACGCCTATTGCGACAGTCGTTGATGCTAAAGCGTCTTTCTTGCCCAAAGGCATTTGCAGTGAGAACAAGAGAGAGGGGAGATAAGACGTGAGCTACATACCCCATACAGCAGCCGAGACGCGGCAGATGCTGGCGGAGATCGGTGCTGGCAGTATTGACGTGCTTTTTGACGCGGTGCCGGAGGCTTATCGCTTCCCGCGCCTGGAATTGCCGCCGCCGATGAGCGAAATGGAAGTCGCCGCCGAGATGCTGGCGATTAGCGAAGCCAACGATCACGCGGGTGATTATGCGATCTTTCGCGGCGCGGGCGCCTATCACCACTTTATTCCATCCGCAGTCAATCACATGTTGCTGCGCGGCGAGTTTTACACCGCGTACACGCCTTATCAGCCGGAGATCTCGCAAGGGACTTTGCAAGCGACCTACGAATACCAGAGCATGATGTGCGCTTTAACCGGCATGGACGCCGCCAATGCCAGCCACTATGACGGCGCGACCAGCCTGGCGGAAGCCGTGACAGTCGCGCTGGAGGTCACCCGGCACAAGCGCAGGAAGATCATCCTCAGCCACGCCATCCATCCCCAATACCGCGAGGTCGTGCGAACTTATCATCAGGGACGCGATATTCGCATCATCGGCGATCGCGGACGCGGCGATGTCATTGAATTGGTCGAAATGCTGGATGAAAACACGGCGATGCTGGCTATTCAGTATCCCAACTTCTTCGGGCAGATTGACAATATCGCTGCGCTCGCCGATGCCGTGCACGAGGTGGGAGCCTTGCTGGTGATCGTGGCTAATCCCATGGCGCTTTCGCTGTTCCGCAGCCCGGGCGAACTGGGCGCGGATATCGTGGTGGGGGAGGGACAGCCAATGGGCGTCCCGCTAAGTTATGGCGGTCCCTACCTGGGCTATTTCGCTATTCGACAGAAATACGTGCGCAAGATTGCCGGGCGCATCATAGGCGAGACGCTTGACGCCGATGGCAAGCGCGCTTTCGTGATGACCTTGCGCCCGCGCGAACAAGACATCAAGCGGGAGCGCGCCACGAGCAACATCTGCACCAATCAGGGATTGATGGCGCTTTCGGCCTCAGTCTATATGGCGCTGATGGGCAAGAACGGCTTGCGGCGGGTCGGCGAACTCAATTATCACAAGGCGCATTATGCCGCCGACCGGATCAATCAGTTGGATGGATATTCGGTGGATACCAGCAAGACCTTCTTCAACGAATTTGTTGTGTCCTGCCCGCGTCCGGTTGCCGAAACCAACGAGGCGCTTTTGGAGGAGGGCATCATCGGCGGTTACGACTTGGGGCAGAACTACTTCCATCTGGAGGATCACATGCTGGTTTGCGTGACGGAAACCAATAGCAAAGATGAAATCGACCGGCTGATTGAAGTCTTGGGAGGGTTAAGCTGATGGGTGGGTTAGCGTCTACGCAAGCCTTGCAGCCACTGATATACGATATCGGCGCGCCCGGCCGAGTCGGCGTCAACCTGCCGGACTGTGATGTGCCGGAAGCGGAGTTGCCGAGCGAACTGTTGCGCGACGACTTGCCGCTGCCGGAGGTCGGAGAGTTGCAGGTGGTGCGGCACTTTGTCAAATTGAGCCATCTCAACTACTCAATTGACAAGGGTTTCTATCCGCTTGGCTCTTGTACGATGAAGTACAACCCGAAAATCAATGAAGACGCGGCGCGTCTGCCCGGCTTCGCGCAATTGCACCCGCTGATTGAAGACAGTGGCGCCCAAGGCGCCCTTTATTTGATGTACGAGTTGCAGAAGTGGCTGGGAGAAATCAGCGGTTTTGAAGCGGTAAGCTTGACGCCGGCCGCCGGCGCGCAGGGCGAATTCGCCGGCATACTGATGATTCGCAACTATCACCTCGACCAGGGAGAAGGTCAGCGAGACATTATTCTCGTGCCCAATAGCGCTCATGGCACGAATCCGGCGACGGTGACCATGGCGGGCATGCGCGTGCGCGAATTGCCCTCCAATGACCAGGGCAACGTCGATTTAGATTCCTTGCGCGCGGCTTGCCAGGGTGAACTGCGCGATCAAATCGCCGGGATGATGATCACCGTGCCGAGTACGCTGGGGCTCTTCGAATCGACGATTCACGATGTTATCGATATCGTGCATGACGCGGGGGGGCTGATGTACATGGACGGCGCAAATATGAATGCGCTGATGGCGGTGGTCAAACCGGGCGAACTCGACTTCGACGTCATGCATTACAATCTGCACAAGACCTTTTCCACGCCTCACGGTGGCGGTGGTCCCGGTAGCGGGGCGGTCGGGGTCAACGAAAAACTCAAGGATTATCTGCCGGGTCCGGTTGTTGATATCATCGAAGAGGAAGATGAATCCGGCGCCCCGCTCTACGGATACGTCATGCCAGAAAAGAGCATCGGCCGCATCAAAGCCTTCCAGGGCAATTTCGGCATGCACCTGCGCGCCTACGCCTACATCCGCGTCTACGGCGATACTGGCATCCGCGATGTGACGCGCTACGCCGTGCTCAACGCCAATTACCTGCGCGCGAAACTCATGAAGACTTACAAACTGCCTTATCCGCGCTACTGCGGGCATGAATTTGTCCTGGAAGGTCATTTCGATGATATCGAAGAGGTTCACGCCCTGGATATCTCCAAGCGCTTGATGGATTACGGCTTCCATCCGCCGACCAACTATTTTCCCTTGATCGTGCCGGAAGCTCTTCTCATAGAGCCGACCGAGACCGAGGTCAAGGAAGATTTAGACGCTTTCGTCGAGGCCATGGAGAGCATCGCCGAAGAGGCGCGAACGCAGCCGGAACTGCTGCTCAACGCGCCGCATAGCGCGCCGGTCCGGCGTTTGGATGAAGTGCGGGCGGTCAAGGAGTTGATCCTGTGTTGCTCGGCTGCGCTGCCAGCGGCGGGGGATTGAGCGCATAGCGCTCAATGCGCTACGACACGTTATCGAAGCAGTTAGCACATCGGGGCGGCTCCGCGAGTCGCCTCATTGTTTCTGATTGCGGGGAATTTATAGCAGAGTAATCGCACCAGAACCAAACTATGTCGAAGTCACATAAAGCTAAGGAAATGGTGGGGCGACGCTCAAAGTCGCCCATGTAAAAGGGGCGCACA
The DNA here is from genome assembly GCA_034420635.1 of Anaerolineae bacterium. GTDB lineage: Bacteria > Chloroflexota > Anaerolineae > Aggregatilineales > Phototrophicaceae > UBA6055. The sequence continues at coordinate 13,705 of DAOULD010000208.1, forward strand.
ATTGCGGGCGTTTCAACGAAACGCCCCTACATTGCCTCCTTTTTTTGCGGACAATCGGTTAAATCTCGGTGCTGCCGGTCAGTGTCTACGCGACCCTCGGTGTCCTCGGTGGCTAATAAAAATCTGGCGCGATTGCTCTGGAATTTATGGTCTAAAGACTTGAGCGAATCATACAGCGAATATATGATGACTGTCGATTTGAAAAGAAATTCGCTGAAAGCCCCAAGGTGCAAGAACTGATCCACATCTTCATCGACAACATGATTCCCGTGCTCGCCATCGCGGCCGTCGGATTCTTCCTGCGCCGGCGCTTCGCTGTCGACCCGCGCATGGTTTCGCGGATGATGTTCAACGTCTTCTCGCCGGCTCTGATATTTCACGCGCTTTTCACGCGCGACATCAGCGGCGGCGACTTTTTGCGGGTCTATGGCGGCACTTTGCTTTTGCTCTGGACGATTACCGGCATCTCCCTGCTCGCGCTGCGCTGGCGGAAAATCGAAGCCTCCGAAAAAGCCGCGACCCTGGTGTCCACCTTCGCCTTCAACGGCGGCAACTTCGGCCTCTCGATAGTCAGTTTCGCCTTTGGCGCCGAGGCGCTGAGTTATGCCGCGATCATATTCGTGGCGGGGACGACAACGGGCTATACCCTGGGCGTTTACATTTCTTCCAACGGCAAAGCGTCGGTCCTACAGTCGCTTGCCAATGTGCTTCGGACGCCGTCGGTCTATGTGCTGCTGCTGGTTTTTGCGCTCAAGGGCATCGGCATCACGGAGTTGCCGCCGGCTCTGGCGAGAACCTCGCAATTGCTGGCGGATGCGGCCATACCGATGATGTTGGTATTGCTGGGCTTGCAGCTTGGGGGATTCGGGGAGTTGAAGCGTCCCCCGCTGGTCGCGTTCAGCGCGGCGGTTCGCTTGCTCCTGGCGCCGGCAATCGCAATCGCCTTTGCGTCGCTGCTTGGCTTGAGTGGCGCGGCGCGCTTCGCCTTCATCCTGCAGGCGGGCATGCCCACCGCTGTGATGACGATTGTGCTGGCGACCGAGTTTGACACCGACCGCGATCTCGCGCTGAGCATCATCCTGACAAGCTCCTTCATTTGCCCCTTCACCCTGTCGCTGTTAATCTACTTGCTGCAGAACGGCGTGATTTGAGCCTATGACTGTCGCCAAACACGCAAAGGCGTGGAAGGCTTGACACATCAATTTGAGCGGCAGGGTAGTTTTGGAATCTGTGCACTGGACAGGGAGCGCAAGTGAGCGAGGGACGACGCGGGAATACAGCGAGAACGCGGGACAGACAAGGATATCTCCGCTCATTGCGCGTGGTATGGCATGATACGCGCGCGCTGGTTCGCGAATTCCGCCGTCCCTTGTTCGTGTTTTTCTTGTCGGTCTTCCTTGGCGGATACATTTACGCTTATCTGAACAACGGATTTTCTTCAAATGACCCTTTAGAGCTGGTCGACATGCCCTATATCATGCTGGCGCTAATGGTGCTGGAAGCGCCCATTGACGTGCCAGCGGAACCGTATCTGATTCTATTCTGGTACTTGCAGCCGGTGCTGGCAGTCTATATTGTCGGTCAAGGCGCGGTGAATTTCGTCCGTTTGTTTTTCATGCGCGACCAACGACGTAGCGCCTGGGAGGTAGCTGTGGCATCTACATATCGACAACACGTGATTGTGGTGGGCATCGGACATGTCGGGTTGCGGATAATCCGCGAGTTGCTGCAGATGGGAACGGAAGTCGTCGCGGTGGATTTACACACTTCGGAAGAAGCGGATGCCGTCTTGCGGGCGGGAAACGTGCCGCTCATTTTGGGGGACGCTCGCACTGAAAGCGTTCTGGAAAATGCCGGCTTAAACCACGCCAGAGCGGTGATTGTCGCCACATCCGACGACCATATCAACCTTGAAGCGACCATGCGCGTTCAATATCTGAAACAGGAGATGAACAGGTCCTTTCCGCTGATAGTGCGTATGTGGGACGACAGCCTCAAAAGACAGATCGAAAGCATCTTCGCGGACAAGAACGTCAAAGTCATGAGCGCTTCGGACCTGGTCGCGCCCGCCTTCGCCTGGGCGGCTGTCACCGATATCGAGCAAACGCTTCAGATCGATAACACGACCTACAATCTGATTCGGCTGACGGTGCGTCAAGCGTCGTTCATGGTAGGCAAAACCATTGATGCTGTGGAAAACGATGAAGGCGTCGACATCGTCTTGCTGCATCGCGGGCAGGCCGCGCCGGAGGTGCATCCGCGCGGCGAACTGGTCATACGCCCGGACGATACGCTGGTGCTCTTTGCCGAACACGATCGCATTATTGATATCGTCAAACGTAACGAAGACAGCTAAACTCGGGATGTCGGTTTGTCTACTTCCGCTTCGGGAAGCGGGAGAGTATCGTCACCGGCTCCGGCATGGCAACGCGCTTGCCAATGGACAGATTGTCCAGGCTGGCGACTTTGGCTCTGGCGGAACCCGCGAAGACGGAAAGTTTGACGCCGCGCTTGCGGAAATCTTTTTGCATCAGAGCCTGTCCCAACTGAAAACCCTCGGAATCGATATTACAGCTGGTCACAATGCCGACGACGCGTCCGCGAGCATTGACAATGGGATCGCCGTTGTGCGCCGGACGCGCTCCCTTGTTGTCCATCCGAAAGCGGCTGACCTGAACATCCCGTCGCGATTCATACTCGATGAAAGCGCCTTTGCCGACGAAGAAGGGCTTGTACAGTTTGACGTAGGCGCCGAACCCGGCCTCGGCGGGGTTCATGTTGAGATGGCCGGATAATTCGAATCCATAAAGGGGCAAACCCGCCTCCGTGCGCAGGCTGTCGCGGGCGGCCAAGCCGCAGGGAGTCACGCCCAGGTCGACCAGTCTGCGGAAGAGCTCCGCGGCTTGATCGGGATGCGCGAAAAGTTCGTAGGCGGCGCGCTCGCCCGTATAGCCGGTGCGCGACACGATCAGGTCCATGCCGCCGAGCGTCGCCCCCGCCACGCCAGCCCACTTCAAGCTCTTGACCTTGGCTTGGTCGGCGGCGCTGCCGCCAAGTTGCAGCAAATAGTCGCGACTCTTGGGACCTTGCAGCGCGATATCGACACGGCGCTCGCCTCCCCACTGACGCATTCGCAGATCCCGCAGCTCAAATCGATCCGTGCCTTCAATGCGCCGCGACGGATCGCGCGGGTCGATCATCACCTCGCCGGCGATCACCGCGTTCAGCCACTGCCAGTTCTTGTCGTTATTGGAGGCGTTCACGACGACCAGGAAATGATCCGCTGACAGGCGATAGATCATAAGGTCGTCCAGCGGGATGCCATCGACATCGAGAAAATAGGTATAGTGCGAACTCCCCACTTTCAGTCGCTTGACGTCGTTGGTCGTCAGCGTATCGAGGAATAGTTCGGCGCCAGGACCTTTGACGTCGAAGACGCCCATGTGCGCCACGTCGAAGATGCCGGCGTCCTCCCGAACGGCCGCATGCTCGTCGCTGACGGACTTGTACCAGAGCGGCATATCGTAGCCGGCGAAAGGCGCCATTTTTGCGCCCAACTCGCCGTGCAGACTGTGCAGAGGCGTTTCCAGAAGCATGTCGACGGCGGCGACGTCCGGCTCGAATTTTGGCAGCGCTTCAGAGGTGGGTGAATAGAAATGCTCGCCATTGCAGCCGACAGAATAAGCTTTTGGCGCGTAGCCGGC
>DAOULD010000209.1:0-31376 GCA_034420635.1 Anaerolineae bacterium
GCCACGGCGGAACCCTAAGATCTAGTCGACTACGCTTCATCGTGAAGCGCGCCCCCAAGTAACACTACGGTAAATTACGGAAGGGTTTTCCCCACAGGCGTGGGGGTGTACCGGGCTAGATTGCTTATGGCAGCCAAAGCCACAGTGTTTTCCCCACAGGCGTGGGGGTGTACCGCGGCCCGATGTAGCGCAAGGTCGTGGCGATGTGTTTTCCCCACAGGCGTGGGGGTGTACCGAGTCAATCGCGCGCTGGCAGGACGCCGTCGCCGTTTTCCCCACAGGCGTGGGGGTGTACCGAGTTCCCCGACTACTTCCCGCTACTCTTTACGCGTTTTCCCCACAGGCGTGGGGGTGTACCGGCGGATACCGGCTCAGAGAAGTAAAGCGCTGCGTTTTCCCCACAGGCGTGGGGGTGTACCGCCTCATTTAAGCCAGCCACGCCGCCCACGACGCGTTTTCCCCACAGGCGTGGGGGTGTACCGGTCCTGGCGGCTATCGTGGCAATCGGCAAGGCGTTTTCCCCACAGGCGTGGGGGTGTACCGTCAAGGGCGCGGGGACCCCTGCGCCCTGCGCCGTTTTCCCCACAGGCGTGGGGGTGTACCAGGCGATCCGATGCTGTTGCGCCCGAGCACAGTGGTTTTCCCCACAGGCGTGGGGGTGTACCGTATGGCTATGACGTCGGGATCGAAGTCGGGATCGTTTTCCCCACAGGCGTGGGGGTGTACCGAACAATGGGCAAAGGACGTCTTAGTCCTGAAGTTTTCCCCACAGGCGTGGGGGTGTACCGTCGAGACGGCAGAATGAGGGTTCTAGGCATCGAGTTTTCCCCACAGGCGTGGGGGTGTACCGTGGAACCGGGGGCGTTGCAGCTGGACGACGTGAGTTTTCCCCACAGGCGTGGGGGTGTACCGGAGAAACTGATATGACGACAGTTTACATCGTGACGTTTTCCCCACAGGCGTGGGGATGTACCGTGAGTTCGGCCGATAACCGCCGGCGCAGAGAAGTTTTCCCCACAGGCGTGGGGGTGTACCGTGCCATGCTGCCAGGGCTTCGTCGTCCATTTCGTTTTCCCCACAGGCGTGGGGGTGTACCGCCCGACTTCCATATCAGCGCCGATGCCCTATACGTTTTCCCCACAGGCGTGGGGGTGTACCGCGTCTCTTTAGCGCCGATGCCGATACTAGCCAGTTTTCCCCACAGGCGTGGGGGTGTACCGTGAGGCTGTCGCGGTACATGGAATTTGCGCAAGTTTTCCCCACAGGCGTGGGGGTGTACCGCGCTACGGATGGACCTGGCGCCAGTTGATGGAGTTTTCCCCACAGGCGTGGGGGTGTACCGCTGTCGGGGTATCGCAGTCTACGGTGTCGAGAGTTTTCCCCACAGGCGTGGGGGTGTACCGCTGGTATGTCAACCAGGCCCGCTCCGATAAGATGTTTTCCCCACAGGCGTGGGGGTGTACCGCTACCGTGTCCGCGCGCCCTCTGTTGGCTGCCGTTTTCCCCACAGGCGTGGGGGTGTACCGACTTGCACTCCGGCTAAGCACTGTGCCGCTGGCGTTTTCCCCACAGGCGTGGGGGTGTACCGACATGGACTTGGTAATGGCTACTGCGATTATCGTTTTCCCCACAGGCGTGGGGGTGTACCGTTTTTACGGCACGAATCCGAATGCGGCTGTGGAGTTTTCCCCACAGGCGTGGGGGTGTACCAGACTGGCAGTCGGTGGCTTATCAGCCGGAGCCGTTTTCCCCACAGGCGTGGGGGTGTACCGCAGGTCGCGCCCGGTCGGATTCATTCTGTCGGCGTTTTCCCCACAGGCGTGGGGGTGTACCGAATCGGGGGTCGTACGAATACGGCGCTGGCAGTTTTCCCCACAGGCGTGGGGGTGTACCGTGGGATGCACACGAACGAGGATAGGAGGGGAAGTTTTCCCCACAGGCGTGGGGGTGTACCGGGAGACCGAATGCCGAAATTCGACGTACACGAGTTTTCCCCACAGGCGTGGGGGTGTACCGCGGTCTACATGCGCCTAAAGCGGCCTGCTGGGGTTTTCCCCACAGGCGTGGGGGTGTACCGCGCATAGTTGACTGCCGCCGGAGCGACAGGCAGTTTTCCCCACAGGCGTGGGGGTGTACCGAGCCTCGCGCGCCGCAGCTACAGGGCGCCCAGGTTTTCCCCACAGGCGTGGGGGTGTACCGCTTTGGAGTATGTCTTCCATGATGGTGACGGAGTTTTCCCCACAGGCGTGGGGGTGTACCGCGTCCGCAAACCGCGCGCGGACGCTTCCGTTGGTTTTCCCCACAGGCGTGGGGGTGTACCGAGTGTCTGGGAATATGGTTTGGGACAGGTGGCGTTTTCCCCACAGGCGTGGGGGTGTACCGTTCTGCGTCATTACGCCGGTCGACGGCGCGCCGTTTTCCCCACAGGCGTGGGGGTGTACCGCGTGACTGTTGAGGATATCAAGGCGTCTGAAACGTTTTCCCCACAGGCGTGGGGGTGTACCGCGCAGAGCCATCAGTAGGCCTCGTACACGCGAGTTTTCCCCACAGGCGTGGGGGTGTACCGGCGTTTGGGAAAAACGGGTCGCAGGTGGACTTCGTTTTCCCCACAGGCGTGGGGGTGTACCGCCATGCCCGAAGACATGCGCGCCGCCATCACCGTTTTCCCCACAGGCGTGGGGGTGTACCGGTCTTGTTTCTTTGTCATACGCGCGCCGTGATAGTTTTCCCCACAGGCGTGGGGGTGTACCCAGTTCGAAAAATTCGAGACCGCACTGCTAGGTGTTTTCCCCACAGGCGTGGGGGTGTACCGGCTTCGGTGATGAGGTCCGCATAAGCAGCGCGTGTTTTCCCCACAGGCGTGGGGGTGTACCGAACAAGGCGCCGATTTGATGAAAGACAGCGCAGTTTTCCCCACAGGCGTGGGGGTGTACCGACAACCCAATTGTTGCGCAAACCGTGCCCGGTGTTTTCCCCACAGGCGTGGGGGTGTACCGGTTGAAACGGTTGTCACTGCATCCGCACGCGATGTTTTCCCCACAGGCGTGGGGTGTACCGACATCTTCAAAATTGAAAATGCGATCGACATAGTTTTCCCCACAGGCGTGGGGGTGTACCGATGTCTTCCATGACTGCCACAGGTAGTCCCTGCGTTTTCCCCACAGGCGTGGGGGTGTACCGTCAGCACCGCCAACAACCGGGCCGACTTCGCCGTTTTCCCCACAGGCGTGGGGGTGTACCGAGAAGGCTTATTCTTTTGTGTGAGCGCGGTTGATTCTTTTCGCTGCCGCCGGGCAACTGTGGTTTGGCTAGTCAAATAGATTACTCCCTTTACGATTCGCCTCATGCTTGGATTCTCTCATCACTCAACTGACGACAATCGAGTGGAACAAAACAACAATAAATTGTATCACTTGTGTCGCGCTAGGGAAAATTATTCATGCGGGGAATTCTGTCGCGGGCCTGTCGATGGATGCAGCGGAAGCCTTGGCCGCGATGATCGCGCGGAGCGCCTGACGAATGGCAGGATCGCATCCCTCGCTTTGCCCCGCTTCAATTCTTGCAAACTGTCACACTTAAGCATTTGCCCTTTAGTACTGCGGTATCCGGCAGCGGCGCGCCGATTATTTCAGACCCGACATCGGCCGCCAAGTTGTGAAGCCAGGCGAAACGTTGCGTATCAAAGTCCGCGCTCTTTACAATGGCGAGCGAAACGGCCGTTGGCGCTGCTCTATAGAAGTTTCCGGCACATCAAAGGAATAGCTTGGAAGCCTTGGCTGCCGTGGGGAACTACGATGGTTTGACCGGTTCGCTGACCTGTCAGGATGAGTCGCCGCAGGCCGGCGACTGCGCCACCGGAGAGACACTGGCGATATTGCAGTTCACAGCGGATGAGGTTCGTGATGGCAACTGGCCGCTCCGGCATTGTCATCTATCCCCACGTCGTATGAGCCGGCATTGGGCCAACCTGCCACGCGCGAATACTGACTGCGTTATATTCCAAGGCGCATGATCGATTGCACTCTAAACAGCGCGATAGCGGACGCAGACATACAGTGTCTGGGTGGACGGAGCCACCGTCTTCATTTATTCTATTTCCGCTATGAAAGAGTTGAATCCACGCGCGGCGCTTTCGCGCAAGAAACTGGGGGACGCCCTTGTAAGCCTCATGCTGGAGCGCGGCTTCGAGAATCTCACCATCACAGCGGTAAGGAAGCGCGCCGGAGTCGGACATGTGACCTTTTACCGCCACTACAAGAGCCTGGACGAACTGCTGGCCGATGCTTTACTGACCACGATACAGGAACTTGCGGAACTTCTCCGACAGCAGGAAACTACATACGATGCAACGGTAGCGCTGTTCAGATTCATCAGGGAGCATCAAGATCGGTTCCGTGTTTATGTCGTTATCCCAAACACGCAACCGCTCCGCGAAATCTTGAAGGCGGAAGTAGTCAAGATCGTCGTCGAACACTGGGAGGCGAAAGTAACAAGTCCTGTGCCAATGGATATGTCGGTCGATCACCTGATCGAGTCCAGCTACGCGTTCATCCGCTGGTACCTTAACCACATCAATGACCATACGCCCGAGGAGGTGACGGACTTTTATGAAGATCTTATCCTCGCAGGCACCGAATTCACGGTGCTTTCTCGTCGCAAAGACCAGCCCGGCCAACATCCCGTCGAACACAAAGATGATTAAATCGAGATAGGCTAGGCCCGATCTGCCTCACCCTGGTTCTGCAGCGCTCCCGAAGGTGTGGAGCGTTTTGTTTGGCTACAGGAATTGTAGCGTCCCTCTCTGTCAATTAACGCCGTTCAGCTTGTGCGCCGTTGTCGAAATTCTGAATCAGGCACGGATGCGCTTACACTTTTCCCGATTAAATGATACAATTAAGTATATATTTGTATCATTTATTTTGTAATTGCGCTTATACCAAAAAATAACGGGACCGGTGCGGGATCAAGCAGCGGGCAGGAGCGAGGACACCGCGCGGCAACTGGCGAAGAAAGAATCATGCATTGATCACTGGTGTCGAGAAAGAAAGTGAGTCATGAGGAAGACTCCCAGCAAAAAAATCCATCGCCTTGATATTGGCAATCGCACTGCTGGTCGCCGTTCTGTTCCACAATGCTATTGTCGCGCGGAGGCCATCCCTGATCGAGCACAGCGCAGTCATCAGTGCAGATCACGCCGCCGTGCGCGCCATGCCTTCGCGCTTCACCCTCTCAATTGGCGTCTGTTTGCATGGGCAGCGCCTCACAATATGGATGCCGTCGATATTCGACCTGGCCAACGCGACCCGCTCGGCCAGCAGCAGCTGCCCTCCTGCACGTCAGACGCCGTTTCGCTTGCTCCGGGCGCGGAAGTCTGCTTCACAACCCCGGGCGGACTTGCCTTTATCGATACAGCTTCGCCTGAGCAAACCGTACATGCGCTTGCAGCTTATGCAAGCAATGGCATGACCTGCGCCATGATCGGCCAATCAGGCGTCGTTGCGCAGGTCGCGAGCGGCTCCAGCTAACCGCCACCCAAGCGTAAGTGTGCGAGCAAGATATTGCCCCTTAGCGTCTAAATGACAGAGGAAATCGTATGACCCAAAGCACGAAACCACGATCTTTAACAGCGGACGAGGCTCGCCGCCTGGGTGACAAGCACTGGCTAGTTGAACAGGGAATCTGGTCAGTCACGACTGCTCGACAGTGGCTGGCTCGGCAAACTTGTCTTCGGCATATCGAAAAGCTTGGATATTTGGACGAAAAGCCCAAAGGTCGTGGGCGCCGTTGAGACCATAACGATGTCGCTTGGCGACTTTGTCAAGGCGCCAGCCATTTCGCTCAGACCTGGTGATGAGAAGCGCGATCACATCGTCCGCGGCGCGGAGCGTTATTCTTCGCTCAACGAAGCCAAGATGGCCTGTCCATAACTGAATTTTCCATGTCTGGAGCACAATTGACCGTCAAGGTTGATTTGAACCACGATAATGAGCGGAGCTGACACCTGCCGATGTTCCTGTTTAGCTGCCTGTTTCACACACCGGCACAAGTGGATGGAGTTGACACTGTAGAAAGGTTAAGGCAGAACCCAACACTTTGAATGCGCCCTAACCCTTAATTCCGGAACTGGCAATTCCTCTGACAAAATATCTTTGACCTACGACAAAGACCAGTATTAGAGGAAGTACGGCGATACTGGCGGCCGCCATAAGCTCGTTGAAGGGCGATTGGCCGTATTCTTGCGATCCTTGGATAACGCTGACCGCGAGGACAATCGTCCGCGTCGATTCGCTAGTCGATATCATTACCGGCCATAGAAAATCATTCCACGTCCATTGGAAGCTCAAAATCGCCAGTGATGTTATGGCTGGTTTACTGAGGGGCAGCGCGATTCTCCAATAGATCCGGAACTCGCCGGCGCCGTCAATTCGCGCGGCATCTATGAGTTCGTCAGGAATGTTCGCCATCATTTGTCGGAACAAGAAGATACCGAAGGCGCTCATCAGGCGGGGTAACATGAGTCCGACATGCGTATCGAGCAGTTTTAGTTCCCAGGCCGTTATGTACATCGGGATCAGTATCACCGTCAGCGGGATCATCAAGATGGCGAGAACGATGGTGAAGAGGATGTCTAAGCCACGTGATGTGAATTTTGCAAATGCGTATCCGGCGAGAGAGGAGAAAAACACCGTCGTTACGACCGTGGGCAGGGTCACAATCAAACTGTTCAAGAAAGCGCGTCCTATATGCGCTTCCTCTATAACCTTGGCGTAGCTGCCAAAGTTTGGATTGGCCGGGAGCCAAACAATAGGCACTGCAAAGATTTCTTGCACGGTCTTCAACGAGCCGGACAACATCCAGAAGAGTGGAAACGCCATAGATAGCGCGCCAAGCGCCAATAGAATCCAGGTGAGCGCATTTATCAGACACGCAAGTGGGTTAGCTGCTATCCTGCGCGCGATTCTATTCATTGCTGTAGCCCCGAAGAAGGATGAATTGAAGCAGCGAAATCCCGAACATTAGCACGAAAAGAACCATCGCTTGGGCTAGCGCGTATCCCATGCGGAGATGTCGGAATCCGGTCTCATAGATATTGAGCATGAGCACTCTCGTCGCCTCGCCCGGCCCGCCAAGCGTCATGGAATACACCAAATCAAAGGCTTGCATATTGCTTATAACGGTGACGACCAACACCAGGATGATTGTACGTCTCAACAGCGGCAGTGTTATGAAACGGAACTCGGCCCAGGTATCCGCGCCGTCAATCCTGGCCACTTCGTACAATGACTGAGGGATGCCCTGGAGCCCCGCAAGGAACAGGATGATATCGAAGCCGAGCATCCGCCAGATTCCTACCAGGATCAGTGCTGGCATAGCCAAAGTTGGGGTGCTTAGCCAGGCCGATCTGCCTAAACCAAAGAGAGATGTCACTTCGGGAATAAAACCAAAGGACTGATTAAAAGCGTAATTCCCGATGACCCCGACGATAAACAAGGGAATGACTAAGGGAATAAAATAGCTTACACGAATAAGGGAGCGGATAGGCCAGGAACGTTGCAGCAGTACGGCCAGCGCGAGCGAGAGGACCGTGGTGAATATGACAACCCCAGTTGTGTAGTAGAAAGTCACCAGCAACGAGTTGTGGAACTGCTCGTCTTGGAGCAACTTCGCATAGTTTTCCAAGCCGATGTACACCGGTGGTCTGATGAGTGTCCAGCGGGTGAAGCTGCGCGAAAAGGCCTGCAGCACGGGTAAAATGAAAAAGCAGGCGAAATAGAGAATCGAAGGAAGCACGAAGAGATAAGCGATCAAGATCTTCCTTCGGTGGAAGCTGAGGTTTAGCGAGGGGAGGGTTCGCCTTGCAGTGTCTTCCATCTTTTGCAGTGCCTTATAAGCCAGATCCGCCTTTTCTCCATGCTTTGACAGCATCGGCCTGAGTCTCATCTGGCCGGAAATTCCGCGTCTGGGGCATGCTCATCCATTCGAAGTTGCCGCGTATGGCATACAGTTCCGCGTTGGTAAGCTCCACTTCAATCCGCCCCACCGGTTCCGTGATCGACTCTGTGGCGCCATTCCATTCTGGTTCCCACAAGTATTCATCGCCACGGAAGGCTCGGCATTCATCAAAAGAGTACCCTGGCAACGGTTGACCATTTACATCTGAAAGCTGTACACGCGCCCAGCCATAAGGCGCCCGTACATTCAACTTGAGGTCAAGTGGATCAGACAAACTTAGACAACGCGTCATAAGACGGCCGACGTGGCTGACAGATTCGACGTACATAAACCCGTCGCGCCTGAGCTTGTGTACCAAAAGCGCGGCAGCAAGCTGGTCTGTATCTTTGTAGTGTTCACCGTACGAGCTGCCGGAATAAAAGAGGAGGTCTCCTTTGTCATCGGCAACCATGGATGTTGGATAGATGCAACCGCCCCCTTCCTCGCCTCGTGGATTACGCTCTATGAATGGAGTTCGGAAACTCCGGTTGAAAGCAGCGCCGTCATAACTGTAAGTCAACTGCGCGTCAATTGGTCCGTTTCTTTTCAGGAGGCCAATCTCAAGCGGGTCGCCATACATCAACCAGAGAAGCCCTACAAACATTCCTTCATACGGGAATGTCGGCATGCCATAAAACTGGACTAAGGGCGGGTCCAAGGGGTCCGGCGATAGCACATTATGGGGCCCGGAATAAGTCCGGAAGTCTTCTGTATCAATGCGCACGATACGTCGTTCGGCTTGCTGTGGCCGCGTCATAATGGAATATACGCCGCGGCGCTCATTCCAGAAGATAGGATAGGGAGAATCAGAGCAAAAATGGTTATTCCAAACATGGTCTTCAACATTCCAGTGGATCCCGTCCGCTGAATAGGTCAGCCGCTGTGTGAAGACCCGCTTGCCATCAGCGCCTTGGCTCTCATACAGACTCATGGCTTTTAGGCGCTGCCCTTCTTCCAGTGGGTGAGGATCGAAATACACGGGTCCTCGATCATAGATGTCATCGTGCTTTAGCACCTGGTTAGGCGCCATTCTTGCGGATTTATCCCCAGACTGTGTGAGATTCGGCTTTTTCCAGCGCAGACCGTCATCGCTCTCGGCCAGCATCAATACAGGGATGTCCGCTGGTGTCGAAGCCAACTCCTCCGTCACACCGACAACTCCCTGGTAGAATGCGCGCCACTTTCCTGTTATGGGATCGCGATAGACTGTGGGGAAGTTGTAGATACCTTTGGTCAGGCTATCCAATAGCGTGGCTTCTGGAATTGGTTGCGGTTTTCCCAGCTTTCGTTCGATATTGTGGCGCGACTCCAGCCACCAGTCGTCAAAGAGTAATAAAGTAGTCATTTGAGCATCCTCAAGAACTGTCAAACAAAAGCATAATCAGTGGGGTAATCCCTCAACCGGGATCAAAAAGCTCATCGAGTATAAGGATCTGATCTAAGGCAAGTGTCTGTTCGATTACTCCAAAAAAGGCGCGCGCGCTCTGGGATATGCATCCCAACAAGCGCGACAGCAAGATCCCCCGGAGAATTAGAAGACGACCGGCAGCGCTCTTAAGAAACGTTGGCCGAAGTTGTCGTACCATTCCACTTTTTCAGTCTGGAGCCGCAGCAAGGGGAAGCGAGCTAGGATCGTATTTATCGCGATCTCACTCTCGAGGCGGGCCAGTGGCGCGCCAATGCAATAGTGCTTTCCATACCCGAACGAGAGATGGTTGTTGTGCCTTCGTTCAATGTCAAGCTTGTCGGGCTCTGCACAATATGTTGGATCCCGATTTGCTGCCCCTATCATCGCGGCAATAAACTCTCCTTGCCGAATCTGTTTTCCACAGATATCGACGTCTGCTGTGGCTACCCGGCCGATACGTTGTACGGAAGAATCGTAGCGCAGCAACTCCTCAACCGCGCCAGTGATCAGAACTGGATCTTGCCGCAGCTTTTGCATCTGTTCCGAATTACGCAGCAGCGCCAGCAGAGCGTTGCCGATGAAGTTCGCGGTCGTCTCGTGACCCGCAAAGAGAAGCAGCACACAGAGCGCCAAAAGCTCTTCCTCGTCTAGCTTGTCGCCCTGCTCTTCTACAGCGATCAGGCTGCTCATGAAGTCATTTCTGGGGTACCGCCGACGTTGCGCCAGGAGGTGATGAAGATATTGCATCAACTCGAGCATGCTCTTCTGAGCCAGCTCGGCTCTTTTTGTCGTGACGTGCGCAGCCCCTACGAACCCATTGATATTGTCTGACCATTGCCTGAATAGCGTACGATCCGTTGCTGGTATACCAAGCAATTCTGCGATTACAGCCGCCGTCAACGGATAGGCGAAATCACCTAACACTTCCATCGCCCCGGCCTCTTGAACCCCATCCAATAATTCGTCAACGATGAGGTGAATATGTCCTCGCAATCCCTCTACCACGCGTGGAACAAAGGCTTTATGCACCAAGGCCCGGACGCGAGTGTGATCAGGCGGATCCAAGTGGATCAGCCATAACGCGAGTTGATGGCCGAGCGACCGCATGCGCTCCTGCGCGCCATCTGGCAACTGGTCCATAAAGTAATGCGCCCGGGCAGAGGAAAACCGATGATCATTGGCGATCGCTTTAACGTCGTCGTAGCAGGTGAGGATCCATGCGCCAATTAGATCGCTCCAATGCACGGGATCCTCAGATCGCAGATGCCGGTAGACCGGGTAGGGATCAGGCAGCTTGGCTTGATAGAAGGACACAAGTTGCGTGAGATCTTGGTCGGCTGTATTCGTCATGTGAAGTCGAGTTTCTCCAAACTAAGGCCTGCTGCGGCTAGCGGCGTCTACCGCGAAATGCTCCCAAGACGGTCGGTTGCAACCAGTCGTCAAGCCAGTGCTTAGCCTTGCCCCTCCTCATCGTATTCTGCGCGTTTGGCGGTGGTGTGCTTACCATCGTCGCCGACGCCGATACGGTCGGGCCAGGCGTAATTATCTTCGTGGTAGTTTCCAAAATCGGACCACAAGACATTTTGCGCAGCTTCCCAGGTCTTGAGCAAATCATCGCCGACGACGGTTTGGTCGAACCACATATTTTCAGGGTTGGGACCGACGGTGATACGATATCGGGGTCCCGACAACTTGACGGGTTTGATTTGACCGCGCCGCTCAAGCCCGGCTTTCACGCCCTTGCGGATGACTTCGCAGGCTGCTTTATGGCTGAGACTGCGCGCCATCCAGTGACCGTGCGCAACCTTGACCACGCCGGGCTCGATCCCTGGCACCAATTCCTCGGCTTCACGACAGACGAAATCGTCTCCGCTTACAAATACGACCGGAACATCATAGTAGCCGCCGCCGGAAGCGACGACGCCAAAGATTCCGACCTCAATACGCTCTGTTGCTTCGTCATTCTCGTTGATGCTCTCTATGTACCAGAGTTGGTGCGTGCCGACCGCGCCCCAGGTCCCGCCCTTACAGAACGCGCCCACGAATACGATCGCATCCCAGGTCTCATCAAGTCCCGGCATAAAGGTAGGTCCCCGAGCCCCGCGACCCTGAATGAGTTCGACGGGCGGATCGAATTCCTCATAGTTCAAGTTGAATCCGGTAAAGTGCTTGTCATTGATCCAGATTGTGTCGGCGCCCGCTTCCAGCGCGCCGGCGACAGCCGCTTTTACCTCTCCGGTGCTGATCTTGCGTTGCCATAGCGTATGCCAAGTATTGAGTGGCGATTTGCTAACCGGGTCAGTCGGGAAATTGACCCCGGCAACTCCCTCCATGTCAAAGTGAATGTAGACCTTCAGTCCAGTTCCCATGTTTTCTGTCCTTCGTGATTGAAATATTACTTTGAACCTGCCAGCAGCTTCGTTTAATGAGAAAGGCTACGCTAAGGCGCCAGCCAGCCTACGGGACCGACCGGCGCCTCGCCGTTACTGTTTTGACGGGAATCCGCCCTTGCTCAGGCAGATGCTAAATGCCTGGCTGAGCAAGGATGGCGTCAACCTTTTCTTTGGCCGCGGCCAGCGCATCAGCCACGGAAACATCCCCAAGGATCATGTTGGAAATAGCGCTCATGACTTGATCCTTGACCTCTAGCGCCCTCGGATGCAGCAAAGCCGGAACGGCATATTGCTGCGTTTCGTAGAAGGGCCTCCAGTTGTCATCTGAGGCGATGAAGTCGTCATGCCACTGGTTTGGCCAGGTGATAGCCGTACCGTATTTGCCAACTTCAACGCCCATTGCATCGTTCGGATTCTGGAGCATCCATGCCAGGAACTTCCAGGTTTCGGCCCTTTCCTCATCCGGCTTGTTGGGATTCACAATCCAGCCGGCAAATGAACCAGCAGTGATGCGCGTACCACCCGCGACCACCGGCCAGGGAGCGACACCGACCTCGAAGGGCAGATCCCGATTCTTCATGGTGGCATAGAATGCGGGGAAGCTGAGTAACGAGACGATACGCCCTGCCTCGAAGTCACCGAAAGGATCGGTCATGAAGCCTGGCGTGGTCGACTTGTATTTCTTGAAGAAATCGACATAGTGCTGGAAGCCGGCAACGGCTTCGTCCGAGGTGAAGACGGCTTCTTTGCCGTCCGCGCTCAAGACATCGCCGCCTGCCTGGCGCACGAGCGTGGTGAAGTGGTTCTGAAATGCCTCTTTCCAGAAGGGTGCTTCCATGCGAGCGGCATATCCGGACCGTACCAATCTGTCACCATCCCAGATCGATAATTCGGCAGCAGCTTCGCCCCATTCTTCCCATGACATGGGCTCGGTCGGAGAGGGGCGCGGGATTCCAGCATCGTCGAAGGCGGTCGCATTGTACACGAACGCATACACGGTGCCAGTTTCGTTCATCACACGGATCTGGCCGTCGGGTGATGCGCTTTGCATCAGATCGACTATGCCGGGCTTATAGTATTGGTTTAGACCCTCGTAGCTGTCGACGCCGAAGATGTCGAGCGGTAACGGATCCGCTGCGCCGGTATAGGTGTATTTCGTCCACTCGACATCGTTTTGGTTGAAGAAATGGGGTCCGCCATTGGCCAGTAGCGCGAGCAAAATGCGCTCGGGCAGACGGTCGCCGGGGAACTGCGAGAAATTAACCGTCACATCGGGACGTTCACCAGCGCTTTGGTAGGCCTCGGCGAAGCTGTTGGCAACTTCCGCGGCGCCACCCCAGGCGACGGACCAGTAATCAAGTGTGACAGCGTCTTGCGCTGTCACCAAAGCGGCGGGTAGCAACGAGCTTGCTGCTACACCACCTGCGACGCCTGCAGTCGCCTTCAAGAATTCGCGACGGCTAAGCCTGTGTCCTATATCTCTTTTGCGGGTTTTCATGTGCTTTACTCCTAAAGTCTGTACTATGATTTTCTTTTTGCGGAAGAGAAACGAATCGGCGCTGTATTTCAGTTACCTCCTTATACTCGACGCGCCATTAGTTGTTTCCTGCCTCTGTGTGACTCAAATGTCCGGGAACTTCTCACGCGAAACGGGACACCTGTCTGGAATCTCTACCAGTCAGACAACTACGTTTCCTTGCCTCTTCGCTGCTGTTGCTTTTCTCGTTCAACAATCTTTCTAATACGCTCCTGGAAGCCCAAAAACTGCTCCTGAAGCGCTTGCCGCGCAAGCTCCGGATCACGTTCCTTCATAGCTTCTACAACTTTGCGATGCGCGTTGATGACCCAGTCATGATCGGGAGAATAGAGTTCTCCGTTCTCAAGATTGTAGAACGCCAGCCAAAAGGAACTGAAGAGCTTCATAAGCGTCTGATTGTGCAGCGTGCCTAGAATGATGCGATGAAACTCTTCATCAAATTGGATATATTCGTCGCCGGCCTTCATAGCGCGCTCCCATTGCAACATCAAGATATCGAGTTGCAAGAGCTCGTCGTCTGATATTTTTTTGACAGCGTCCCCTATCACGGCGATTTCCAACCATTTGCGAATTTGGTACAGCTCCACCAGCGTTTCTGAGCTAACGCGCATACCAAATTGCAGTGTTGCCAGCACCGGATCAAAATTCCACTCCCGGACAAACAGCCCTTCTCCATGACGCACTTCAAGAAAGCCGAGTGACTCCAGCGATTTCACCGCTTCTCGAACCGGGCCGCGACTGACACCCAACTCCCTAGCGAATTCACCCTCTGCAGGCAACGCGTCTCCTGGCTTGAGGTTATTCTCGATGATGTAATCTTTGATATGGTTTTGCGTGAGCACACTTAAAGATGGCCCGCGTAGCCTGCGATCAGCCTTCGGACGGAGAGTCTCTTTTATCATGGCACCCTGATATATGATAAGCTAAATCGGATATAAGATATCCTGAAACAAGTTTATCCACACTTAGCTATTCTGTCAAATACAGTTCCCGCACAGGGTGCATTTCAATATTTTGGCAGAATGACATAAATTGCCTGCGCATGAAGAATTGCCCTTGCGTAGCGCTTATCCCAAAATAAAGGAGACAATGTAGACCCACGCGCTGCACAGCAGCGGCTCACGCAAAATACCTTGCGTCCCGCGGCGCTTACCCTCTTTATCGGGCCGGGGGGGCTGCCGCTCGCAACGTAAACAGGGGCGACCTATCAGGTCGCCCGAAAACTACTGCAAACACCACCGTACCGGACAAGCCTTACAGATTTTGTGGTTGAGGGTGGAAGACGGGAGCTCGCCAATAATCTGAAAACACCCAGTCTCGCTAAATGCGTTGCTTTCCTGAATAAGAGAAGATAGAATGTGAGAAACGTATCAGGGAATTAGTCAAAGGGGGCGGATCATGTCTGAGAAACAACAGAAGCCGAAACAAAGCCCAGACAAGAAACAACCAGGTCCGCCCCCAACTAGATTGCGCATCGACGACGCCCCGCAGAATGTCGCCAAGTCGCTCTTCGGAATCAAGTCGGACAAGCTCGGTCAGGTCACGTTCAAGCGGGATTAGTCCCACTACGTGGCACTTTGGTATATAATCCCCCTAAAAAAGCGTGAACGAGCGTATTGCCCTCGGCTTCTGCAATAATGTCGATTATGAAATCGTCTGGAATGCGCAAGTCCTTGAAGAACTCATTATCTCTTATCAGATCAGCGCCGATGAGCTAGGCTCGCAGGGCGAGATAGGCTCCGAACGCGATCTCGTAATCTCGATACTGAGCTTCATGACGGCTTCAGGCGGCGGCGAGCGCTTCGTTGCCAGTTCGGCGATCATCGAGCGTTTCGCCGCGCGATTTGAGAAAAAAATCACGCTGGGCGGCACCTCCGTGCGCGCCGCTATTGCGATGAGGGTATTGGGATATACTGCCGCGCTACATCTGATCACAATGAACAGCCACGTGCGCCGACTTTTACCCCGAGATTGCCCTTACGTCTGCAGCAATCCGGGCGACAATACCTACCCGCATCTGATCGTACAATTCGGCGTGGACGCAAGGCTGCGCGCTGGCGACATTGATATTCGCGCCAGACAGCCGAATCGCCTCATTTATCATTGCAATGCCGCAAGAATTTCAATGAATTTGAATGAAGACTTCGCTGACCTGACTAAGGAAGCGAAAGTGCTGCTGATCTCGGGCTTCAACGCGGTTCAAAGCAAGCAGTTGCTCGCGGATCGGCTAGGCAGGCTCAAACGCATCTTGAAGCGCCTGCCCGGCGATGCCACCGTCTTTATGGAGGACGGCGCGTATTATGACCCGAGCTACCGCCAATTGATCTTCCGGGAGCTCGGCCCGAGAATTGACGTTTACAGCATGAACGAAGACGAGCTGCGAGTTCATCTTGATCGCGCGGTGGACCTGCATGACGCCCAAACTGTCACATGCGCGTTGGCGGACTTGAGCCGGCTGATTCCAGCCGCCGCCATCGTCGTGCATACGCGGCGCTGGGCGCTCGCATATGGCGACGATGCCAGTAGATACGCTGCGGCGCTAAAGGCGGGCGTCACTATGGCGACTGCGCGCTTCCGCTATGGCGATGACTTTACGGTGGCGAACTACCATGAAATCGGGGAACGAGACCCGAATGCGGAAGATGCGCGATTCGCCAACATCATTAACGCCGCGCCAGGCGATAGCATGGTCTGTGTGCCCGTAGCGGCCGTCGAACAGGAGAACGGGACCACTATCGGACTCGGCGACGCCTTCGTTGGAGGGTTCCTGCCAGCGCTCGCATTCGATTCCGACTTCTCATAAATCGGCCTGTCCCGAGAGCGCTTTGACTCTTCGCATATAGCGATCCGGATGCAGGCCAGCAAGATCGACGAAAGTGACTTATGGCAAAGCGGGACATAAAGCAACAGGTTCAGACGCGTTTTGGAGGGGTCGCGGCCAATTATCTGGCTAGCGCCGTGCATGCCTCTGGAGCGGATCTCGAGGTTATGGCGCGCAACGCGCCGCTGCGCCCAGGCAGTATCGTCCTGGACGCCGGCTGCGGCGCCGGACACACTGCTATGGCTTTCGCGCCCAGCGTCGCCTGGGTTTACGCCTGCGATTTCACCGAGTCGATGCTCAAACAAGTTAAACTTCTCGCCCGGCAAAGGGGCGCTGCCAACGTCACGCCGCAACTCGCAGACATTGAATATCTGCCCTTTCCAGACGACAGTTTTGACATCGTAACGTCGCGTTACAGCGCGCACCACTGGCAGCATCCGGAAAGAGCCATAAACGAGATTCGCCGTGTTCTGAGGGACAAAGGCGCATTTATCATCAGCGACATCATGGCAAGCGAAGATTATGCCCAAGATACCTTCTTGCAAACCATCGAGTTGCTGCGCGATCCATCACACGTGCGCGATTACCGCATTTCCGAATGGCGCGCCCTGCTGTCGGCGGCGGGATTCCGCGCCGAGGTGATACACAGGTTTGAACTCGAACTGCATTTCCGAAAATGGACGACGCGCATGGAGACGCCCCGGCAAAACCGGGAAATGATCAAGTCCATTTTCAGGGAAGCCTCGCAAGATATCAGGCGCGGCTTCCAACTGCCCGATCAAATTGATAGTGATGACTTCAGTTTTTTCATCCCGGGCGCCGTGCTCAAAACTCAGATGAAGGTCTGAATAGTGAGAGCGCTTATATTCTAGTCGGCTAACAGGCGCTTGGCTCTCGATAAAACGTTTTCCGCGTTGACTTCCGCGAGGTCATAGATGATGACATTGTTGTCATCGTACAACTTGGGTTCAATCTTAAACATCTCCAGCGCCCAGCCTTTGGCGCGGCCAATAAAGCTGGATACGGGAACTTCTCGATGCATGACCAGGTAACGGAATCCGTCGTCTAACAACTGCTTGAAAGCCGCTTCCCAATCGTCAATCGTCAAGTCTCCGAAGTTGACCTTGCCGGGATCGCGAAAAGTCGCCAGCAGAAGGTTTTGATTGATGTAATCGTAAGTGCCGGGCGGGACGCGCGCGATCATGCCTTCGACGATAGGACGCCCATGCTGGCGTTGCACCGACATATAGTATTTGGAGACGTGCCGACCAAAAGGCACGTCAATGATGGCGCCGTCCGGGAGTTCTGCCAAATATGACAAGTATTGTGGCCTGGGCGCGTCACGGGTCGGAATGGGAAAGATGCTGGCGCCATAAAGCAACATGATGACGGAAACAATCAGAAGCAATTTTCGTTTTCGATTCAATACAAGTGAACGCAGACGGTAATGCAAGCCATAGCCGATCAAAATGGAATAAGGAAACAGAAAAACCAAAGCCATGCGGAAAGGCCACTTCAAGGCGCGAAAAATGAAGTTGTCTTCCAGGAGTCGATATGGCGTCCAGTAAAAGTCAAGCGCTGATCGATTGACATAGATCACGACGCCCAGGCTCAATAACCAGAAAACCAGCGCCAGGATGAACCAGATCAGGACCGGCCGTTCAATTCTGATAGCATAGACAAAGCCCCCGAAGGCGAAGAAAATGCTGACCAGACCCACATGCGATAGTCCCCAGGTCACGAAGGTATGCTCGACGTGGTCGCCGCTCAGACTTGCGATGCTCTGCATATAATTGAGCGGGCGATCATGATCGGCTTTGAAATATGTGAGCAGGTCCATGCCGCCCCAGACATCCGCAATGACCGGGTCCGAGGCCGCGGCGAACAAATCTTCAGAACGAATCATTGGCAATAACGACGGCGCGCAGATCACGATGCTGGCCAGCCCAAATATCACCATCGACATCCAGAAACTTCGCAGCGTCCAGAGCCGATGAAGGATCATGTAGAGCAGGACAAATCCCCCGCCGAGCAAGGCGGCGAAGATGCCTATTTTCAGGTTGGCGTAGACATTCAAGGAAAACAGAAAGGCCGCGACAAGCATTGTCCATCGTACTGCGCGGATGTCCGCGCCCGCCCGAACCCGCATAAGTCCGTATACAAAGGCGAGCATGAACCAGGGGATCCACTCCGAGGCGCCGGTAAATGGCTGCTGCAAGGCGTGAGTCAGGTTGGCGCCGGCAAAGGCATAGAACGCGCCACAGACCCAGGCGGGAACGCGGCGCTTGAAGATGAGCAGACCGAAGAGATACATGCCATAAGCCCGCAGCAGAATGCCAATCGCCGCCGTCATATTGAAGGCGAAGGGATCGCCAAAGAGAAGGTAGAGCGGTATCCAGAAGACCAAACCGGTCCAGCGCGGCGGCTGCAGCGTGTAGTCCAAGCCCTTTGGATGAAACAGGTAAGGCGTATAGTTGACGTCGCGCCCCTCCGTCAGCGCTTCCAGCACCCACCAGTTCTGCCACAGCGCCTGATGCGTATCGACATTGTCCATTGGCAGGTGGCTGTGCATGCGGGTGACAAAGGGATAGCTCATGACAACGAAGGTCAGCAGATACAGCAATAGCCCAAGCCTGTCGCGTCGCCAGCGCTCGCGCAGCAGTTGTGTCACCAAGCCAGTCCTCCCTCGATTTCCTCATCACAATTGGTGAATGCGAGTCGTTTTGTGTCGATAGCTTAGCAGAAACGGGATTACAAATGGTGAACAAATAGTCGCGGTTTGCGAGATTGGCAGGCAGCCAAGCAGAACCGCACCGTCAGTTGTCGCTATTCCCCTGCCCGGTCGCTTCAAGATACTCGGTATAGCCGCCGGCGAATTCCTTCATTGTGCCAGCGCGGATCTCGACGACTCGGTCGACCGTTTGATCCAGGAAGTAGCGGTCGTGCGATATTATCAACACCGTACCCACAAATTCATCCAGAGCCTCTTCCAGTACTTCCACAGACGGAATATCGAGATTGTTGGTCGGTTCGTCCAAGAGCAAAAGATTCGGTTGACGCAGCATCACCTGCGCCAATTGCAAGCGGCTTCGTTCGCCGCCGGAGAGCGTCCGAATCGGCTGCCGCACTTGCTCGTAGCTGAATGCCATACGCAGCAGAAAGTTCACGGCGTTGGATTCGCTGCTGTTCTGCAGATTGCGAATGAGATCGAGCGGCGTCTTGTCCAACCATCCCGAAAGGGTCTGATGTTCTTGCGAATAGTAGCCGACGCGGATGCTCGGTCCCAAGTATACGCGTCCGCGCGTGGGTTGCAATTCGCCCAGAATCAGTCTGGCCAGAACCGTTTTTCCGGCGCCGTTGGGACCGATGACGCCGACGCGGTCACCGTGACGCAGCAGCAAATCGGCGCCGCAAAAGAGCTGGTCGTCGTCGAAAGCCATAGCGACATCGTCCAATTCCAGCACTTTCTTGCTCCCGCGCCAACCGGAGACCTTGAAGTCCATCAGCGTCTGATCGAATACTTTGTCGATTATTTCGCCGCGCTCTTCCATCTGCGCCAGCATCCGCCGCCGTTGGCGAGCCGCCAACATATGTTTGCGGCTCAATACCTGTTTTGCCCAGCGTTCAAAGCGCGCGATCATCTCTTCCAAGCGCGCTATTTCCTTCTGCTGCGTCGTGTAAAGCTGTTGCTGTCGCAAGCGCCGTAGCTGTCGTTCATGTTGATAGTAGGAATAGTTGCCATGATAAATGGTGATTTTGCCATTTTCGAGTTCAGCGGTTTGTGACGCGACTTCGTCCAGCAGGTAGCGGTCGTGGGAGATGAGTACCACGCTGCCTGGATACTGCAGAATAAAGCGCTCAAGGTGTCGTTTTCCCAAGACATCGAGATGGTTGTCCGGCTCATCCAAGAGCAGGATTTCGGGCGCAGCCACGGCAAGCCCCGTCAAAGCCACCAACTTTTTCTGGCCGCCCGACAAGGTTTCGGTGGCCCGACCATAGTCGGATTGCGCGAAGCCCAACATCGCCAGCAACTCGCGCACATGGCTCCCATGGCGATGACCATTCATGCGCTCGTAGCTTGCCAAGAGCGCTTCGTGCCTTTCCAGGACTTGGGACAATGCGGCTTGGTCGCCGTAAACCTCGGGATCGGACAATTGCGCTTCGACAGATTCCAGGCGCGACTCGAGTTCCGCCAGCGCCGGCGGTTTGACCATTGCCGCGTCTATCAAACTCAGCCCCGGCGCCAATTCAACATCCTGTGGCAGATAGCCGATGCGCGCCCCACTGCCCAGCGCGATGTGGCCCTCATCCGGCTCAACCTCGCCGAGCAAGACCTTTAGGAGCGTCGACTTTCCCGCGCCGTTGGGACCGACCAGCCCGATGCGATCCCGGTCGCCGATGACCCAGGAAAGATCGCGGTATAGCTCGCGCCCGGCGAAGTTGACGGTGATGTTATTGACGTGCAGGATATGCATCAGATTTCGCTTCTAAGTAGTTCCAAGTCAGTCGTGCGAAAGACTGGGCGATTGGCGGGCGAGCCAAGGCTCGCCCCTACATTTATGACAGCAATTGCAAGTAAATCATGCGAAAAGTTGATGAAGTATAAACAGCCATAAAATAATCGAAAACTGTAGGGGCGTTTCGCTGAAACGCCCGAAAATCACCACATGCGCGACATCATCGGGCAAGAAAATATGACGACGGGCGGCTCAGCGAGCCGCCCCTACAGCCTCCTCATTTCGTTGCATGACTAACTTGGTTCTACTCAGAACAATTAGCCTTCTCGTCGCATGTGCGACGGAGCCTATAATGAATGAGAACGATGATCTTGCGCGGAAACAGGATAGCACAAGAGAGGCGATTGCCCTATCGTTGGAGTCCGCGACAGACTAGAATGGCGCCAACCGCGCGCTACTGCGAGTCCGCCAGATATGTTCATCGTGGACGCCCATCAAAACATCGCTTTCAACGCCCAGCAACTGGGACGCGATTATGCGCGCTGGGCTTGGCAGCTTCGCGAGTCCGAAGGCGAATCAACCGCTCCGCCGGCCATGACCAGCCTGCCGGATAATCTGATGTCGGGCATAGGGATCGTCTATGGGAGCATGATCGTCATTCCGGAGTCGTTTCCAGGGCGAGAATCCTGGCATAAGCTGACATATCGCGCGGACGGCGACGCCAATCTGCTGGCCATGCGGCAAATGGACTATTACCGCCGCCTGGCGGACGAAGAAGATCAAATCCGTTTAATCCAGACGCGAAGCGATCTCGAGGCGGTCATTGCCTCCTGGCAAGACGGCGCGCCGCTCTCGGGGCGGATGCAAGGCATTGTCGCGCTGATGGAAGGCGCGGAGCCCCTTAGGGAACCCCAGCAATTTGAAGAATGGATGGAACTGGGCGTGAGGGTTGTAGCGCCCGCCTGTCTGCCCACACGTTACTGCGCCGCCGCCGGTTATGAAGGCGAGCTGACCAGCCTGGGTTATGAACTGCTGGACGTACTCTCGGACTATGGAATTTTGCTGGATGTCTCCGACATGTCGGAACGCGCCTGCCAACACGCCATCGAGCGTTTTCCCGGCGGGATCATCGCCAGCCACGCCAATCCCCGTTATTTTTATGATAGTCCCCGGAGCCTCCCCGACCAGACCATCAGAGCGCTGGCCGAACGTGACGGGGTGATCGGCATCATGGTGTATAATCGGTACTTGAGACGGGACTGGCATCACAGCGATCCCAAGCGCCGCGTAAGTTTGGACCATTGGGCAGATGCGGTGGACTACGTCTGCCAGTTGACTGGATCTGCGGCTCATGCGGGCTTGGGCAGCGATATTGACGGCGGCTACGCTTACGCTAGCTTCCCGGAGGAAGTGGATACCTCAGCCGACTTGTGGCAACTGGGAGACTGTCTAAGAAAGCGCGGATTCGCCGATGACGATGTCGAGGCGATATTGGGCGGGAATCATCTTCGCAAACTGAAAGAGGCATTGCCAGAGGGATAAAGCTTCATGTGGCGTTTTGCGCAGGTCGGCATCGCATTAGGGGCGCTTGGCGTCATGCTATGCTTTATGGGTTTGTTCCCGGGCGTCACCGGCGCCGAGCCCACCGCGGGTATCGGCTTGGTTCAAGTGATCATGGTTCTGATGGGTTATAGCCTCTTGATTCTGGGCGCGCTGGTCTATCTCAAGTACACCTTTTACCTGGACGTGCCTTCGACGCTTGTGCAGCAAATCGGCACTCGGCTTGCCCTGACAGGCATCCTCTTCGCGGCGCTTTCCGGGCTGGCGGACATACTTGGTTTCGGCACCCATATCCGCGACGACGTCGTCGATATTTTCTTTGGACAACTGCAAATGGTAGGCATACTGGCCAGCTTCGGTTTGTCTTCTTTGGGCGTGCTGGTTTATGTGCTGGCAGGGGCGCCAAAGGCGCGCCACGCGCCTGTCGAAGCCCTCAGCGATCGCATTTCCGGCGTCGATGATACGAGCGAAATCGTACTCCCCGAGCGCGACGATTCTTCCTAGAGTTTCTGCCAGCGGATGCTAGAGCGAAGACAGTGATTTCCTCGCGTCTCCAGATCATTTCAATCGCGTGGAGGCGCCGCCATGCCAGGTGACGCGCCAAAGCTCTTGTATGTGGTGAATATTCCGCGCTTTTTTCTGTCGCATCGCATGCCCCTGGCTTTGGCCGCGCGCCAAAGCGGGTACGACGTCCAAGTTGCTACATCTGTACAAGATAGCGACTCGGTCGGGAGCATCCTAGACCAGGATCTGCGCCTGCATCCGATTCCTCTAAGCCAGCACGGCCTGAATCCGCTTGCCGAATTGCGGACGATAAACGCGCTTAGACGGCTCTATGTGGCGCTCAAGCCAGATCTGATCCATCACATTAGCATCAAGCCGGTCCTTTATGGCGGGATCGCCGCCCGTCTCACGCGCCAGCGCGCGATCGTTCATGCCATGAGCGGTCTGGGCTACGTATTCACAAGCGGGGAATGGCGCGCGTCGCTACTGCGCCAGGTTACCCGCCCCTTATTCCGAGCGGTCACGGCAAGCGCCCAGAACCGCATGATCTTTCAAAACGCCGACGATCGGCAATTTTTCCTGAAACATGGCATGATTTCCAGCGAAAAGGCCGTGTTGATCCGCGGCTCAGGCGTCGATGAAAATGTCTTCACAGCACAAGCCGAGACGCTGGATGAGTTGCCCGTGGTCTTGTTCGCGGGACGGCTGCTCTGGCAAAAGGGCATCGGAGAGTTCGTGGAAGTCGCGCGTCGACTGCGGGGCAGAGCGCGCTTCCGAGTGGTTGGTTACGAAGAAGCGTCCAGCCCGCTTAACGTTTCCGCCGCGCGCTTAACAGCATGGGCGGAGGAAGGATTGATCGAGTGGCTGGGAAAGCGCGACGACATGCCCCAAGTATACGCGGCGTCCAATATCGTCTGTCTGCCGTCAACCTACGGCGAGGGGGTGCCAAAGGTATTGATCGAGGCGGCCGCTTGCGGTCGCGCCTGTGTGACGACCGATAGGCCCGGCTGTCGCGAAATCGTGCGCCACGGCGAAAACGGACTTGCAGTTCCGCCAGGGGACATAGACGCGCTTGCGGCGGCTGTGGAAGGCTTGATACGCGACCCAGCCTTGCGCCAAGAAATGGGCGCCAAAGGCAGGCAAGTCGTTCTAGAGGATTTTACTTTGCGGCAGGTTATTGACGAAACGCTCAAACTTTATCAGGAGTTGCTCGACGCCGGGGGCTATTCCTGGCCGTAATCTGACTTGTCGCGATGACGCAGTCCAACAGGCGCAACACTGTAGGCGAATTGGCCAATCAGATGCAGGCTCGACATGGTCTGGAGCAGAAAGATCAGGACGCCAACACAAAATATAGCGATGAAGATCAAGTAGTTGTCAAAGCCCAGCGATCTGTCAATCCAGGTCATCGTCTGGGCGAAGGCGTTATTGGCAATCACATAAGCCGTGTTCAGCAGAAGCAATCTGGCGATCAAACCCGCAAATGCCGACTTGTTCGCTAGCAAGAAGGCCAGATTCCGCGGGAATGCAAAAGCCGGGCTCGCTCGCCTGAGCACGGCGCATCGCGCCGCCGCCGCCACCGATTCCAACGTGAAGACCAGCGCAAAGACCAAAAGAGCCAGATCCCAGACGGGCCACTGCCGTGCCTCCAGCGGTGACAACCCTTGCAAGAGACCTATAAGGAACATGCCAAGCCCGCCCCAGATCAGACGCGAAAACCAAAAGCCGAGACCCGTTGCAACATTCCAAAAGAAACGCACGGGAGGCAAAGACTTGTAGCCCTCTCCAGCCTGGCGAATCACGTCCAAACCATAGCCCATAAGCCAAGCGATGAAGCCAGGGAATACCAGGATAAGTCCCGCAAGCCCTAGATCCTCCAAGGTGCGGCCGTGGCGGCTCTCATACGGCCAGGAAGCTCTCATCTCTTCGCCGCGTTCGATCATTGATGCAAAGGCAACCAATGCAATGCCCAGAATAAGGACCATCGTTAGGATCTTTGGCATGTTCCGGTAAGGATAACTGATCGCTCGTCGAAGGTTCATGACTATCCTTTCGCGCCTGAGGCAAAGGCCACTGGATATCCGATAACGGAATCGTTCACGTGCGCTATTTCACCAACTATACAACATCCGAGCGCAATGTTCCCACTTAATGTCTTGAACGCGGGAATTGCGGCGGCTTGGCGCAGGGCTCGGCTCAGCCCGGGGCGCATGCCTCCGACGCCGCCCGATGCGCCATTCGAATCGGCAGCGGCAGCCTGAACTTGGGCGTGCAAGCCAGCGCCAATTGAACCGCGCTTTCGAGATCCGCCAAATGTCCAACCGATATGTAGATCGGTTTCACATTGGACCGAGTACGCAGGACAAGTCCCAATTGTTCGCCTTGATAAGTTACAGTTGCTGAACTGCCCTTGATATTGCCAGGCTGCTGATACTCGCCGATGAAATGCCGTTTGCCGCAACCGATTGTCGGACGTCCCAGCCACAAACCCAGATGCGCTGCGATGCCCATGCGGCGCGGGTGCATTTGTCCCATACCATCAAAGATGAAGACATCCGGCTCGTGCCGCAGTTCACGGAAGGCAGCCACCAGCGCTGGTCCTTCGCGAAAGGCCAATAGACCCGGGATATAGGGATAACTCGTCGCTCGCCGCATGCAAACGGTCTCTATGTTTTCCAATTCAGGAAAACTCAGGACGACCACACAAGCGCAGGTGAGTCCGCCTTTGACGCTAACATCGACGCCCGCAACGGTACGGATACGATTCAGGTCCAAGGGACTCGCGCTGACAAGTCGCGTCGCCAGCGTCTTTTGCAGGGCAATGGCATCTTTCGGGCTCAGATCCCAGTCATGCAATTGTTGGATTTTCATGGATAAATCGAGGTTGGAAAAGCCGATACCGCTACATTTCCAGGTAGTCGCGCAATTGACGGGAGCGGGTAGGATGGCGCAACTTGCGCAGGGCTTTCACTTCAATCTGACGGATACGCTCGCGCGTTACGCCAAAAAACTGGCCCACTTCTTCAAGTGTATTGTCCTGGCCATCAAGCAAACCGAAACGCATTTCCAAGACCTGCCGTTCGCGTTCGCTCAAGACACCGAGCGCCGACCGTATCTGTTCCTTGAGCAATTGGCGACTGGCGGCGTCCACCGGTCCCGGCAAATTGTCGTCCGGGATGAAGTCGCCAAGCTGGCTGCTGTCTTCTTGACCCACCGGCATATCGAGGCTCATCGGCTCTTGGCTGATGCGCATGATCTTGCGCACTTTCTGCGCGGCGCGGCGCAACTTGCGATTCAAATTGGCGTCGAGGGGAACGCCATCGCGCCTCCGCTGTTTGACGGCTTCGCGATCCTCATCGGTCAAAAAGTCCATTTCCAGCGCGACCTGTTCCGGCGTCGGTTCCGCGCCGAGAGTTTGCAGTAGATCGCGTTGCACGCGCATTAGCCGATTGATGGTTTCGACCATATGCACGGGGATACGGATTGTGCGCGCTTGATCGGCAATGGCTCGGCTTATCGCTTGCCGGATCCACCAGGTCGCATAGGTGCTGAATTTGTAGCCTTTGGTATGGTCAAACTTGTTCACCGCGCGCAGCAGACCAATGTTGCCTTCTTGAATCAGATCCAGGAAACTGATACCCCGTCCCATATATCGCTTCGCCACACTGACGACCAGGCGCAGATTCGCTCGCGTAAGATCTTCTATGGCCAAAGCGGCTTGACTCTCCACCTGCTCTTGCTGCTGCTTTGCCAAGTCGATCGGGTCAATTGTGTCTTCGATCCAGTTGTCAAATTCATCGAAGCTCGGCAATCCATGCTCGCGGTGAAAATGCAGGCGCATGTGCATTTGATGTTCGATGGGAAACAGGAACAAGGCATGTACAATTTCGAATAGCAATTGGGCGACGCCGGTCCAGGCCTCATCGCGACCCCATTGGCGTTGCGTGAGATAATGCCGAATGTAGGACTCTTCCTCCATATTCCAATTGCTGATAATCGCCTGCACCTCGTATAGCAGCTTGAGAAAATCGGGCATTTCCACGTCGAAAGGTTGGGTGACTTCGCGGAGTTTCCGCCAGTTCGCGTTTAGTTTTCGATAGGCAAATCTTTCGACATCCAGGTGATTGGGATCGCGCTTGCCCAGTTGCGGGTTGTCAAGACTCATCAATTCGTCTCGCAGCGCTTCGAGCTGCTGTTCGGCGGCGATTTGCGCGCTTAACCACATTTCGCGATTGCTATCCAGCAGCGGCACCTGGCCGATTTCCTTGAGATACATGCGCACCGGATCATCGGAAAGCGGCATATTGTCGAAGGCGCCTCCGCCAGTCGTTTCGCCGCTGGCGATGTCATCATCGTAGGCCGAACGGGAAAGGCTGCCTGTCGTATCATCAGTGTCCGACATCAAGCGATGCTCGTCGGTATCTTCATAGTTGCTGTATCGTCGGACGCTCTTTTTTCTACCCGCCATCAGCGCTATTGCCTCCGACGCCTGCGTATAGCATAGCAATTGGCCTTTCTTCGCTTTCGTACAGCTTTTCGGGGCTTCAGGTGACTGCCAAATCGAGCCGCGCCTTCGCGGTCATCGACAACATGATTTTCTGGCTGAGCTGGTCCCTCTGCGCGTGATCGAGTTCGGCAGTAGAACTCGCCTCTTCCTGCAAATACTGCATTTCGACCCGCTCGTGCTCGAGGCGCTCCAAACGCAGGCGCAATGCCCTGTTAATTATCTCATTCTGTAAGTCATCGCCTTGGATCCGCCCGCCCCGACTCCGGCTGTAAACGTCTTGCAGATCTACCCCGTAAGCGCCGCGGGAAAGCGCGCGAATCGCCGCCGGGGCTTCGCTTAACAGCGATCGATACTCGGCATGCAATTCCCCGGCAAGCGCCGCGCCGATGTAGTCCAGAGGCTCTTTCTCGTCTTGCGACATCGCGTCTTGCAAGTGCGCCATCAAAATGCGGAATTGACTCCCCGTGAAATCCTCAACGCAGAGGTCGCAAAGTGGTCCGTTGAGCAAGTTTTCGTCATTGCCCGCCAATTCACGCAGCTTGCGATTGACCTGGGACAGCAGGTCGGGATTCTTGAGCAGCAAGCTCAGGCAATAGGGTTCGATAGCGCGCAACTGTGTCGAGGGTATCGCTTGCGCTGAACCCTCGCCCACGCCGTTATCGCGCGGAGCCGTATCGTCCTCGTAGTCCCAGTATTCAGGCGGCGGCAGCTCCGATTCCGCATCCGCATCGGGCGGCGCGATGTCTTGGGGCGCGACCAAGCCGCCAGAGCCCGGCATCTGAGGTTGTTCGCGCTGTGACCAAGCCAATAAATCACGTTCACTTATCCGCAAGCGGCGCGCCAACTTCTGCACATTCTCCCGTTGATAGAGGTTGTTTTCGGAAGCGATCAAAATCGGCAGCACTTCCTTTGCAAGCTGCTGCCTCGCTTGCAGGGTCGCGTCTCTGCTCAAAGCAGCCGTCTCCATGTCAATTACGAAGTCGGCCACGTCCTGCGCGGACTCCACCAGAGCGCCCCACTCAGCCGGCGATTCGCGCAAGAAATCGTCAGGGTCCTTCCCGGAGGGCACTTGCAGAACCCGAATACCGATCGACAGTCTACCGGTAAAATCCCGTTGAAGCGTCTGTCGAGCCACTTCCAGACTGCGGCGGGTCGCGCTTTGTCCCGCTTCATCGGCATCGAGCGCCATGACTATTCTGCGCGCGTAACGCGGCGCCAGACGACGAATCTGCGCCTCGGTCATCGCCGTACCCATTTGCGCCACCACATTGCGATAGCCGGCTTGATGGGCTTGAACCACGTCCATATAGCCCTCGACGACGACAGCCGCGCCCGTTTCGCGTATGGCCGCTTTGGCGCTATCCAGGCCAAAGAGCAAGCGACTCTTGTCGAAGAGCGCGGTCTGTGGCGAGTTGATGTATTTGGCGGTGTCATCCGAGCTGAGCGCGCGTCCGCCAAAACCGACCACCCGGCCACGCTCATCGCGGATTGGGATCATCAGGCGATTGCGAAATCGGTCGTAGACACGCCCGTTTTCGTTGCGCACAGCCAAGCCGGCGTCGATGATCTCGTCTTCGCTGTGACCCAATGCGCCCAAGCCCTGCAATACGAAGTTCCAGCTATCGGGCGCGTAGCCAAATTGAAAAGTTTCGATAGTTTCCGGGGTCAAGCCACGCCTCTGGCGAACATATCCCAAAACCGCGTCCGCGCCGGGATGCAATAGCTGCTTCCGGTACAGTTCGACAGCGCTCGCAAGCAGCCCGCGCAGGCGCTCCAATTCATCGCTGCGGGTCCGCTGCTGCGGCGTCTGTTGGCGGAGCTGCACCCCAGCCTCTTGAGCAAGCTCTTGCAGAGCCTCTTTGAAGTCCCAGCCGTGGATCTTCTGCGCGAAAGTGAATAGATCGCCGCCCTCGGAGCAAGCGCCAAAACAGTGCCAGGTTTGGCGTTCCGGATTGACTACAAAAGAGGGGGTTTTCTCATTGTGAAAAGGGCAGCAGGCTTTGTGGTTGCGCCCCGCTTTCTTCAACGAAGGCACGAACCGCTGCACATAGCTGACAATGTCGATACGTGATTTGATCTCATCCGTCGCTGACATGGACCAGCCGCCCCCAAAAGTACCGAGTGTCGAGTATAACTTTGCTAGTCGCGAGATGCCATAGCAAGGCGACCGGGTTGCAAGATCTATACGAAGGTATGCTGTTAATTATGCCCAGTTGTCTTGCTGACGCAAGTAAGCTGTCCGCCATTTAGGGTTTCGAAATACGTCCCAATATTGGGTCCCCAAGGCAAAAGCCTAGAAGTTGTCCAATTCACTGAGGTCGGCTCGACCGCGCTGCATAGCGCTTATTAGCTGAAGCAGCGCAATGCGATTGTTGCGAAGTCGGCCATCGTCGGCATGCACCAACACGTGATCAAAGAAGTCCGTGATCGCCGGCGCCATCCCTTCAAAGCCAGTCAGAAATCCATCGATGTTGTCTTCGTCGCCCAGGTTCTCGGCGCTTGACGAATAGGCTCGGTACAGCGATTTCTCTTGCGGCTCTTTGAGCAAATCCAGATCAAGGGACTGCGCCCCCTCATTACGCGTTATTCGCGCGCAGCGGGCAAAGCTGTCCAGAATGGATTCCCAATTCGGTTTTCCCACCCAATGCGCGAGTTCTTCAATACCCTGAATGGCGCGAAAAGGATTTGCCGCCTGTTCCGCCAAGACAGCGCTGATGACGTCGCGCGGAACGCTCAGTTTATCGCTCAGCCAATTGTCCAGGCGCCCGGTCAGGAATTCAAGAACCTGAATCCGCATATCCAAGCCAACCTCGACCGGTTGAGCCTCCGCTACCCTTTTTATCGCCGGGCGTAAATCTCCGGAGATGCGCGCTTCCACAAGAATCCGCAGGATACCCAGGGCAGAACGCCGCAAGCCATAGGGATCCGATGTTGATTTCGGCGCCAAGCCCACCGCCAGGAGTCCCACCAGGCTATCCAACTTGTCCGCCAGCGCCAGTAAACGTCCGGCGGCGCTGGCCGGCAACTTGCCGCCTGCCCCGCTGGGCAGCCAGTGCTCGGCAATCGCCCCCGCAACAGCAGGATCGTAGCCCTCTCTCAAAGCGTATTCACGGCCCATGACGCCTTGCAGCGAGGTCATTTCGACGACCATGCTCGTCGCCAGATCCGCCTTTGCGATCCGCGCCGCTTGTCGCGCGATGTCGATATCTTCCGGAGCAAATCCCAGCAGTTGGCCGAGATCGGCAATAGTCGCCGCAATGCGGTCATTTTTCTCGCGCATGGATCCCAAATCCGCTTGAAATGTCAAGGTCTCCAGGCGCGACAGATAGGCTCCCAGCGGTTTCTTGATATCGGCCCGATAGAAGAAGCTGGCATCGGAAAAGCGCGCGCGTAAGACTTGTTCGTTGCCGTGAATCACCTTGTCCAAGTGCTCGCCATCGCCATTGCGCACGCCGATGAAATAGGGCAAGAGCTTGCCATCCTCGTCTTCAACAGCGAAATAGCGCTGGTGTTTGCGCATGACAGTGACAAGCGCGTCGCGCGGCAATTCGAGGTACTTTTCGTCGAATCGGCCACAGAATGCCCTCGGCGCTTCAACCAGGTTTGTCACTTCATCGAGCAGATCCGGGTCCGACGGAACGATCCCGCCGACTTCACTCGCCAGAATATTGACTTGTTCTTGTATCGAATCGCGCCGCCCGGCAAAGCCGAGCTTGATGCCGTCAGCATCACAAAGGCGTTTATACGCCGCCAAGTCCTCGATCAGGGTTTCTTTCGAACCATAAGGGCGTAGCCCGCGCGTGACGTTCCCGCTGGCGACGCCCCCAAGCCCAAAGGGAATAACCGTTCCGCCGAACAGAGCCACGATCCAGCGAACCGGGCGCGAAAAAGCCAAGCCGCTGGCATTCCAGCGCATCGACTTGCCAAATCGTAGGTCGGACAAGAACCTTGGCAATTCGCTCGCCAGCACTTCTGTTGCAGGCAAACCGGCAACTTTGACCAGCGCCGTCACATAACTGCCGCCGTCGATCTCCTGGACGACCAGTTCGCCCAGATCTACGCCTTTGCCGCGGGCGAAGCCCTCAGCCGCTCGCGTAAACTTGCCGCTTTCGTCGAATGCGCGCGCCGCCGGCGGACCCTTGGCGAGAAACGCTTCGTCGCTTTGCCTCGGCGCGACCTCGCGCGCGATTATGACAA
>DAOULD010000210.1:0-8504 GCA_034420635.1 Anaerolineae bacterium
CTCAACTTGAAGCGCTCGGAGCCGCGCCTGGCCTATACCCTCGGCGTCCATATCTGGGGCGACAACTTCCGCATGGTGCCCAAGCATATTTGGGAGAACGAAGACCCGGCCACCTTCCAGAATTACCCGCCGGTCGGCAGCGGACCTTACACCATGACCGATGTCGATCCCAACGGCAATTGGTTCCTTTATACCAAGCGCGAAGACTGGCAGCATACCGATGTAGGCCAGATCTTCGGCGAGCCCGGTCCGGAGTACGTACTCTTCCGCTTCTATGGCACGGAAGAGCGCCGCATTATCGCCGGCATCCAGAACCAGCTTGATATCTTCACCGATATCTCGCCGGAAGCCTGGGATATCCTGCGTGATGGCAACCCGAACGCCCGCGCCTGGCACGAAAATTTCCCCTGGGCCAACTTCGATGACCCCTGCGAGCGCGGCATCGTCTTCTCCAACACGCAGGAACCCTGGGATAACCAAAACGTCCGCTGGGCGATGGCGCTGGCCACCGATATCAAGAGCGTCGGTCTGGCCACATTCGCTGGCATCCTGAGGGTGTCGCCGCTTGCCGTCCCGCCGGTGCAAGTCATTCATGACGCCTTCCACAAGCCAATGCGCGACTGGATGACGGAGTTCGCCTTTGAAGACGGCTACCAGCCCTTCGACCCGAATTATGCTGTAGATATCGCTGCGATCCTTGCGGACCAAGGCGTCGAGGGCTTGCCAGATAATGAAGAGGCCTTGGTGGATCTCTTTGGCGTCGGCTGGTGGAAGCATGATCCGGCCAAAGCCACCGAGATGCTGCAAGCTGAGGGTTTCACGCTGGAAAACGGCGCCTGGCACAAACCGGACGGCAGCCCCTGGCAGATCACCATCAACTCGCCTTCCAACTTTGAGGTGCAGTCGCAGCGTCTGGCTTTCGCCGTCGCGGACAACTGGCGCGCCTTCGGCATCGACGCCACCGTTCAGCAGATGGACGGCGGAACATTCTGGAGCAATTACAGCAACGGTACCTTTGATGCTGGCTCCTATTGGCCCGGCTGCGGCGCACTGCCCGATAGCTGGGACCTGCTCGATGCTTTCTGGCACAGACGCCACATCGTGCCCATCGGTCAGCCCGCGGGCGGCAACGCCATGCGCTACGACAGCGACGCGCTAAGCGGCATACTCGATCAGATCGCGGTGCTGCCGAGCGATCACCCGGACACGATTCCATTGCTGACGGAATTCGAGAAGCAATTCATCGTGGAGCGGCCCTGGCTGCCGATGTTCGGCACCTCGAAATTCGTGCCGGTCGTAACGACCTATTGGGACGGCATGCCCACCGCCGACAACTTCTACGAAGGACCCTGGTGGTGGTGGTCGTTATTCAAGTATCACATGCCCTTCATCCAGCCAAAGTCAGATAGCTAGACTATAGTGATAGCGAATTGGATTGAGTCTGTTCTTTTGGGCAGGCTCAATCCGTATTGCGCGAGACTCTTTTTATGCAATTCGCCAAGTTCGTGGTCACGCGGATCATCGCCTATATCTTGGTGATTTGGATCGGCATCACCGTCGTCTTTTTTGTACCGCGCTTTTTGCCGTCTGATCCGGTCGAGTCGATGCTGGGCCGGATTATGAGCCAAGGCGCCTACATGGAAGCGGAACAGGTTGAGGCCATGCGCGCCACGTTGACCCAGGCTTTTGGCCTGGAAGGCTCGCTGACCGAGCAGTATTTCGGCTTCTTACACCGAACTTTTGTCACGCGGGAGTTTGGTCCGTCGCTGTCGATGTTCCCGACGCCGGTCAACGAATTGATCGGGCGCGCGCTGCCCTGGACGCTCGGTTTGCTCTTATCTTCGACCATCATCGCCTGGATCGTCGGCAACGCCATCGGTCTGCTGGCGGGTTACAAGAGCCGCTGGATCTCCTCGCGCACGCTGGAGATCATCGCCATCTTCGTCTATCCCATCCCTTATTACATCACCGCGCTCATCTTGATCATCCTTTTCATCCATATCAATCCGATTTTTCCGCTGTTTTTCTCTATCCAAGGCGAAGCCGGGTCCTTGGAATTTATCTCCAGCGTAATCTATAACTCGGTTCTGCCGGCGCTTTCGATTGTCATCGTCGGCTTCGGCTGGTGGGTCTTGAGCATGAAGGCGCTTTCCTCGAGCATTTCGGAAGAGGATTTCGTCTACTTCGCCAAGTTGAAAGGCGCCGGCGAGGGCAGGATCATGACCGCATACGTCTTGCGCAATGCCATTCTGCCGCAGGTCACCGTGCTGGCTCTGCAAATTGGCGCCATCTTCAACGGGGCGCTGATCACCGAGATCCTCTTCAGTTATCCCGGTTTGGGCACCATGACCTATAGCGCGGTCTTGCAAGCCGACTACAACCTGCTCATGGGCACGATCACGATTTCAATCATTGCGGTGGCCACGTCCACTCTGATTATCGACCTGCTCTATCCCTTCTTTGATCCGCGGATCCGGCAGAGGTGACGATGCGCAATTCAAATCCGCGACTGAGGGTGGGCATTGTCATACTGGCAGTCTTCATTTTGCTGGGCGGCATCTTGCCCTTCTTCTCGCCGGAAGATCCGCGCTCCTGGATTCGACATCCGCGCAACCTGCCGCCGAGCGCCGAACACTTCCTGGGCACGACGAACCTGGGTCAAGATACTTTCTGGCTGCTGTCCTACGCGACGCAGAACTCGCTCTTTATCGGCGTCTTTGTCGCTTTCTTCGCCACGCTCATCGGCGTCTTCGCCGGGCTGGCGGCCGGTTTCCTGGGCGGCGGCGCCGATCGCCTGATCACGCTTTTTGCCGATGTCTTCATCGTCGTGCCATCCTTGCCCATCCTTATCTTGATGTCCTCTCTGCTGCAAGGGCGCGCCTCGCTTCTTCTCATCAGCATCATATTGATCCTCTTCAATTGGCCCTGGCCCGCGCGCCAGATGCGTTCGATCGCCCTGAGCATGCGCGAGCGGCAGTTTGTCAACACGGCGCGCTTCTCGGGCTCTGGCACCTTTACCATACTGGCGGAAGAGATCGCCCCCCATATTTTCAGCTGGGCGATGGCGAATTTTGTCAATACAGTGCTGGTCGCCATCGCCACTGAATCGGGCTTGGCGGTAATCGGCTTGTCGAGCTTGGAGGAAGCCACGCTGGGCACCATGATCTATTGGGCTTTGCAGCATCAAGCGCTGCTCGGGCAGCGCTGGTGGTGGATCGGTTCGCCTGTCGTCGCCATTGTCGTCTTGTTCATCTGCCTGTTCCTGTTATCAACTGGCATCGCGAATCTGTCGGCGGAAAGGCGGGGACACGGCGATGCTTAGGCTGCGCGAACTCAAGTGTTACTACGATACGCCACTCGGCGTTGTGCAGGCGGTGGATGGACTTAGCTTCGATATTCTGCCTAACGAAGTGCTGGGCATCGCCGGCGAATCGGGCTGCGGCAAATCGACCTTGCTGAAGGTGCTTTATGATTATATACAGCCGCCGCTGCAGATCGTCTCCGGCAGTTACGAAGCCGATTTTCCCGATGGCAACGGTAAGGTCAAAACCATCGGGCCCGGGGATATCCGCGAACATTGGTGGGAATTCATCTCATATATTCCCCAAGGCTCGATGAGCGTGCTCAATCCCGTCATCCGCATCGAAAATCAATTCTTCGATGCCGTGCCGAAGGGTCATCCTCTCAAAGTGGCGGGCAAAACGGCGATACGCGAACGGGTGGCGGCTTATCTGAAAGAGCTGGAGCTGCCGGTTGAGGTCTTGAAGTCCTACCCGCACCAACTCAGCGGTGGCATGAAGCAGCGGGTGCTGGTGGCGCTGGGAACCTTTCTGCATCCGCAGATCGTCTTGGCGGACGAGCCGACCACGGCGTTGGATGTGGTGGTGCAAAAGGGCATTCTGCTGATGCTGATCGAATTGCAGCAGCAGATGGAGAATACGCTGGTTGTCGTCTCGCACGATATGGGCGTACATTATCAGATTAGCGACCGGCTGGCGATCATGTACGCCGGCAAGCTGGTGGAGTACGGTCCCACCGACGCCATCTTCAACAACCCCCTGCACCCCTATACGCAGATGCTCATTCAAGCGCTGCCCCGCGTTGGCGACCGGGCGCAGCGGGTCGGCATCTCGGGGCGGCCGCCAAACTTGATTGACCCGCCGGCGGGCTGTCGCTTCGCCGCGCGCTGCCCCAAAGTGATGGACCACTGCGCGCACCAGGAGCCGGCCTTGATGCAGATTGAGCCGGACCATTTTGTGTCCTGTCACCTATACGGGGAGCGCGCGTCTTGAGCGAGAACCTGCTTGAACTGCGCAATGTCAGCAAGGTATTCCGCATTGGCGGCTTGGTCTTCGGGACGCGCCTGGTGGCCGTGGACGATGTCAGCCTGAGCTTGCCGGCGGCAGAGCCATCGATACTGAGCATCGTCGGCGAATCCGGCAGCGGCAAAACCACGCTGGCGCGCATCATCCTGGAGTTGGAACATCCGACATCCGGCGATGTCCTGATCGACGGGCATCCGCTGTTTGAGCGCGGCGGCGCGGGACTGAAAGGGCGAGATTATTACCGCGCGGTGCAGCCGATATTTCAGAATCCCTTCGAAGCCTTCAGCGCGCGCAAGAAAGTTGACAAGTATCTCTTTGATGCGGCGCTGCGGCTGAACATCGCGGAGAACCGCAAAGAGGCGCGCGAGATCGTCGCTGAAGCGCTGGAATCGGTCGGCTTGGATCTGTCCCGCGTCGAAGGCAAATACGCCAATCAATTCTCCGGCGGCGAGTTGCAGCGCATCTCTGTCGCCCGGGGCCTTATCCCGCGTCCGAAGCTGATCGTCGCCGACGAACCGGTCAGCATGATCGACGCCTCGCTGCGCATGAACATCGTCAATCTGTTCTTGGAACTGAAAGAAAAGTACAAGGTCAGCTTCGTCTACATCACGCACGATCTCTCTACCGCCTACTACGTCAGCGATTACATCGCCATCATGTACCGCGGCAGCGTGGTGGAGTATGGTCCATCGGAACAGATACTGACCGATTCTGTCCACCCCTATACCGAGTTGTTGCTCGATTCGGTGCCGACGGTTGACCACAAATGGGAGCGAGGCGTCGCCCTGCCGGATATCGAGATTAAAGAGTTTCAAGCGCAAGCCTGCAAATTCGCCAAACGCTGCAAATATGTCGAAGCGATTTGCGAGCGCACTGTACCCCCGATGGCGCAGGTGTCGCCGCAGCGTCAGGCGCTGTGTTACAAACCCGTCGGCTTTGATCCCCAAGCGAACGTTCCTCAGCTGGAGAATCCAGCGGCAAAGCCTGTGGAAGGCTAAGAATAATCAAATCACAGAGATGATTGATGAGGTGAAGGCATGGAATACTTCAACGGCTTGCATTTGAATATGGGCAATATCTCGCGCTTGTCCAAAGCCAAGACGCGCTCCATCACTGCGGAGAACTTCAAAGGCGAAAAAGGGGTGGGAGGCATGTCCACAGATGGCGTCTCTTGGTCAGCCGCGCAAGACCTGGGGCAGGGCTGGAAGGTGTCGCCTTGCATCCACCTGGAAGCCAACAGCGTCACGACTCTGGCGGAGATCGAAGGTCCAGGCGCGATTCAACATATCTGGATCACCACCTTTGCTCGATATTGGCGCTCGTTGATCCTGCGCTTTTATTGGGACGATGAAGAGAGTCCGTCGATCGAAGTACCCTTTGGGGACTTCTTCTGCAACGGCTGGACGGAATACTGCCATGTCAACTCGTTGCCCATTTCCGCCAATCCGCACAGCGCCTTCAACAGCTATTGGGAAATGCCCTTTCGCAAGAGCGCCCGCGTCACGATAGAGAACTTGCTTGATAAACCCGTACAACCCATGTTCTACCAGTTCGATTACACGCTGACGGATGTGCCTGAAGACGTCGGCTATCTGCACGCGCAGTGGCGCCGCAACAACCCGCTGCCTTACAAAGAGGTGCATACCATCGTCGATGGGATCAAGGGCATGGGTCACTATGTCGGTACCTACATGGCTTGGGGCAGCAATAACCGCGGCTGGTGGGGCGAGGGCGAGATCAAGTTCTATATGGATGGCGATACGGACTTTCCCACGATTTGCGGCACGGGCACCGAAGATTATTTCGGCGGCGCCTGGTGTTTTGGCAACCAGGATGGCGAGTACTCCGCCTTCAGCACGCCCTACCTGGGTCTGCCGCAGGTGATCAAACCAGACGGCTTCTACCAGAGCCAGCAGCGCTTTGGCTTGTATCGCTGGCATATTCCCGACCCAATCCGCTTTGAAGAAGATTTGCGCGTGACGATTCAAGCCCTGGGCTGGCGCTCCGGGTCGCTGCACGAAGCGCCCTTTGAAGACTGGCGTTATTTGCCCCTGCAAGACGATATTGCTTCAACTGCCTTCTGGTACCAAGCCGAACCGCACGCGCCTTTTCCCGAGTTGCCGGATCGGGACTACCTCGAGGTGATTTAATACGAATTCTATGTAAGTAGTACCAAGAAAGTCGTTAAAAGACATGTCGCCCGTCATACCATGCCGAAACCCGTCGAATCGTCGGCGGGCGACCAGATTGGTCGCCCCTACTTGCCTCATTTATGTCGAAAACCGTAGGGGCGACATACCATGTCGCCCGAAAATCGCCATAAGAAATACTGTTTCTTTGGCGATATCAAGCTTGATGAATAAATGTCCGAGTATCAGGCGGTTCAAGGGTACGGGATCAATTCCACTTGCGGCAAGAATCGCCGCATATCCGCGACCTCGTAGGCGGCGGTGCCCGGCTGCAGGCAGACGGCTGTCGCTGCGGCAACCCCCAGCCGCAAGCCATCTTCTATTGGCGTCTTATGATGAATGGCATGCGCCAAGCCCGCCAGCAGCGCGTCTCCCGCCCCGGCCGGGCTGCTGACATCAACCGGGATCGGCGGGATGCGATAACTGCCCTCCCGCAGGACCGCCAGCACGCCCTTTTTGCCCCGAGAGATGACGACTTCGCTGCCATAACGCGCCAGGATATCGCTGCCCGCGGCGTACAGCGCTTCCGCCGAATCCAGTTCCTGGCCGACCAGCGCCGACAGTTCATGGTTATTCGGCTTGATAAAACTCGGTTTGGCGCGCAGGCCGACCTCCAGATTGGGCTGCGAGGCGTCAAAGATTACGGGAACGCCCTGCTCGCGCGCCATATTGATCGCGTCGACGTAGAACTCGGGATCCATGCCGGGCGGCAAGGATCCGCCGGTGATCACCACCGATGCCGACTTGAGCGCAGCCTCGTATCGCTCGCGCAATGCGTCAAGATGACTCGGCTTGACGAACATGGACGCGGAGGTGATGGTCGTATGCTCGTTCGCGCTTTCGTCAATGATGACCGTGTTGATGCGCGTCTCGCCCTCGGCGCTGACGAAATCCGTCGTCACGCCATCGGCTTCCATCATATCCTTGACTTTGTCGCCGACCGAGCCCGCCGCCAGTCCCAGCGCCAGGCTGCCGACCCCCATCCTGCCCAGTATCCAGGAAGCGTCGGTTGGTTTCCCGCCCAAGCTGTAAACCGTGCGCGAGGCGCGAAGGGTGGTATCCGCGATCAGTTTAGGCACAAATACCGTCAGATCAATCGTGGTATTGGGTGTCAGGGAGACGATCATCCGGGTTAGTCGTCGCTGAAGTCGGCGATAGCCGCTTCCATGTCCGCGCTTTCTTCGCGGAGCATGGGGCTGGCGCCCAGGTGTCGCGACATCATCATAACAAAGGCGTTGGTATCAAGGCGCTCGACGGCGTCCAGCGCGGCTTCCAGGTTTTTCCCCATCAAGAACAAGCCGTGCCAGGGGGCGATGGTTCCCGCGGCGTGCTTGGCGATGCGCGCCTCGCGCCCGCGCATGGTGGCGACGATTCGTTGGCCCAATTTAGGGCTGTGGGCAGGGGCGTACTCGATAACGGGCGTGACGCCGAATTTGCGCGTGGCTTCCATGATCGGCGGCATGGCTCTGTTGGCGCAGGCGAAGACCATCAGGTTGCGCGGATGCGCGTGGATAACGGCGCTGCCGTATTCACTGAAGTTTTCCTGCAGACCGAAGTGAACGGCGCTCTCCCGCGTTAAGCCGCCATCGCCTTCCAGGATCTCTCCCCGCTTGCTGACGACCAGGACGTCTTCCGCGTCCAACTGCCACTGGCGCATCTGTCCAGCCAGCGTCGGCGACATGCAATAGACATCGCCCACGCGCAAGCTGATATTGCCGCCACCGGCATCGGTCAGACGGCGATCGAAGAGCACGCGCCCGATACGCGCCACCAGAGCGCGCCCGGCTTGTACCTCGTCGGTTAGAACGATCTCAGCTTGCAACATTCGCAAAACCCCGCATTTTTCGAGATAATGCCATTATAGCGGCAGGTCTGCAGATGACAATCATCGAAAGGGAAGGGCATGGGCTTTGAATTCGCCACCGCAACACGCATCATTTTTGGCGACGGCAGCGCCGGTCAACTGGCGTCGCTGGCGGGGGACCTGGGC